>JAAZJU010000182.1 GCA_012800195.1 Clostridia bacterium | reverse complement strand
TAAACTAAAGTTTGCAAATAATTAATGTTACTTTGTTAGTCTTTCCTCCTTTCCGTAACTTATTTTTATTTAATATTAAACAAGAAATATTAAATTAGCTTACTGTATCCACATTTGGAACAGAAAAAGTATGATATTTTAAATTTTTACTTAAATATCTGCTGAAATAATTAAGTATTAATCTTATTTTTACTATTAGAAAATATCCGGATTAACCAAAACATTCTGTTAACCGCTTGAGATATCGATATTTTATGTAAGATAGAATAACATACCGAGGAAATGAACGGAACTACCGGCTAAGACAAATAAATGCCAAACGCCGTGGTTAAAAGGTAGCCTTTTCCAGACATAAAAAACAACTCCTACTGTATATAATAGCCCCCCTGCCAATAACCAAGGGAAAAGACCCTGTGGAAGTATTTCCAGCATAGGTTTAATAGCGACTATTACTAACCAGCCCATGAGAACATAAAGAAATACTGAAAATTTCTTAAGCTTGTTAAGGGCAAATATTTTTAGTATTGTCCCGATAATGGCGATCCCCCAAACTACACCAAAAAGTGCCCAGCCCCACTTGTCCCTCATGGCCACCAATGTAATAGGGGTATAACAGCCAGCAATAAAAATAAATATCGCAACATGATCAAAAACTCTAAATACTCTTTTAGCTTTTTCATGAAATATACTGTGATATAAAGTGGAAGAAGTATAAAGGAAAATTAGCGTGGCCCCATAGATACTAAAGCTAACTATTCGCCAAATATCCCCTTTAATACTGGCAAAGGAAACCAGAATCACTAAAGCAGCAATACTTAAAACAGCTCCAATACCATGACTAATGCTATTAAACAATTCTTCAGCAAAAGTATATCTATTTACCAATGACTCCTGTGGATTATCTTCAACTGACTTGATATTTTGCATTCCGACTTTCCTCCTTTGCCAAAACCTCTGCTAAATAATATTACCACTTTTTATAGGTATAATTACATAGTTCTAGATTAATTTAACAATTTAATTTTGTTTATTATATCATTTTTAAGGTAAAAGTATATCTAGTACTAATTGAAAAGGAGTTACTCATGAATATTCATTCGGATTATAAGCTGGCTACCTTCGCTGGAGGATGTTTTTGGTGTATGGTTCCGCCTTTTGAAAATTTAGATGGGGTACTGGATATTAAATCCGGTTATATTGGGGGAAATACCCAAAACCCCACCTATCGAGAAGTTTCCACGGGAAAAACAGGCCATTATGAAGCCATTCAAATCACCTATGACCCAGAGAAAGTGACCTATGTAGAGCTACTCAATATTTTTTGGCGACAAATAGATCCTACTGATGCCTCTGGACAATTTGCTGATGAAGGTTCCCAATACCAGACAGCAATTTTTTACCATGATGAGGAACAAAGGGTTTTAGCTGAAGAATCTAAAGAGCAATTGCAACAAGAAGGGATTTTCGAAGATTTAATTGTAACTAAAATACTCCCAGCCACTGAATTCTACCCTGCTGAAGAATATCATCAACAATATCACTTAAAAAACCCAGAACATTATCAAATGTACAAAATTGGATCAGGAAGAGCTGGTTTTCTTAAAAAAATATGGGGGAACATTCCTATTAAAGAGAATTATGATAAACCGGAAAAAGAAATATTAAAAAGCAAACTAACACCTATGCAATATACGGTTACCCAAGAAAATGGTACAGAACCGCCCTTTAATAATGAATACTGGGATTATAAAAAGGAAGGTATTTATGTGGATATCGTTTCAGGAGAGCCTTTGTTTTCATCTAAGGATAAATTTGATTCAGGATCAGGCTGGCCTAGTTTTTCTAAGCCTCTAGTCAATGAAAATATTAAAGCCCATTTGGATAAAAGCCATGGGATGATTAGATCAGAGGTTAGGAGTAAACATGGAGATAGTCATTTGGGACATGTCTTTGATGATGGCCCCGAACCTACTGGATTGCGCTACTGTATTAATTCAGCAGCTTTAAGATTTATCCCAGTAAAAGATTTGGAGAAGGAAGGATATGGTGAGTATCTAGACCTGTTCAAATGATTTCCTTAAGGGGATTTAACCACCTAATGTTATTACACCATTAATCTAGCAG
>JAAZJU010000181.1 GCA_012800195.1 Clostridia bacterium | reverse complement strand
TTTATTAATGGGAGTGGATTTTTAAATGAAAAAGGAACTAATTCGGGCCCATAACTTTAACGCAGGTCCATCGGCTCTTCCCTTAGCTGTTTTAGAGAAGGCACAAGAAGAATTATTAGATTTACAGGGTACTGGCATGTCTGTAATGGAAATGAGTCATCGTAGTAAAGAGTATGATGCTTTACATAATAAAGCTATAAGCTTAATTAAAGAATTATTAAATATACCCGAGGATTATGAAGTACTCTTTATTCAAGGTGGAGCTAGCTTACAATTTTCTATGGTCCCCATGAATTTTTTAGCCGAAGGTAAGAAGGCTGGTTATTTTATGACTGGGTCTTGGTCCAGTAAGGCCCTGGCTGAGGCCAAGGTTTTTGGGGATACCTATGAAATTGCTTCCTCTAAAGCAAGTAATTATAAATATATTCCGGCCCTTGAAGATCTGGAATACCAAAAAGATACGGCTTATGTTCATCTAACATCCAATAACACGATCTTTGGGACGCAATGGCAGGATTTCCCAGATACAGGTGATATTCCTCTTATTGCTGACATGTCCAGTGATATTATGAGTAAACCCTTTGATGTTAGCAAATTTTCTTTAATATATGCTGGAGCGCAGAAAAATCTAGGTCCTTCTGGGGTTACCCTGGTTATTATAAAAAAGAGTTTATTAGAGCAAGAAAAAGCCAATTTACCTACGATGCTTCGCTATAGTACCTTTGCCGAAAATAATTCCTTATATAATACTCCACCTACCTTTGGCATCTATATGATTGGTTTGGTGTTGGAATGGGTTAAGGACCAGGGTGGATTAGAAAAAATCTACCAAAAGAATCAAGAAAAAGCAGCTCTAATTTATGATGTAATTGATAATAGCAATGGTTTTTATGTAGGTCATGCCGAAAAAAATAGCCGTTCTTTAATGAATATAACTTTCCGAGTTAAGGACGAAGAATTAGAAAAGAAATTTTTAGCAGAAGGTAAAGCTCGTGGCTTTATAGGTATCAATGGACACCGCTCCGTAGGTGGTTGCCGAGTTTCCGCTTATAATGCTGTTCCTTATGAGTCTTGTTTGGCTCTGAAAGAGTTTATGGTTGAATTTCAAAAAAATAATAGTTAGTAATATAAGCCTAAATCTACAATGTGGATTTAGGCTTTTTTCGGTATTAATCAAGGGTCTTTTAGAAAAGCTAAATTAAAGAGCCAATCTTTAGGGAGGATAATATGGCTGATAATAAAGACCTAACTAAAAAAATATTATTGGGCGCAACGACAGGAATAGCAGGATATTATGGTTTGAGTTGGCTGACTCGTAGGATCGTTAAAACGATAAGTAATAGCATTCTATATCGTTTAATGGTGGATAGTTATGATGAAAACATGTGGGAATTTGTTTCAGCTTCTAAAAAAGTAGGGTTGCAAAATATAATTGAAACTAACCTGAGAGCTCAAGAAGGCAAAGTAATTCAAAGGCCTTTAGGAAGTCCGAAAAAATTCCCTGATTTTGATGATGTTATGTTTAATTTCGCCCAATTACATAGGCTTCCCATAGATGAGGGCACTGATATTAATACCGAAGTGGTCATTGGACCCCTAGCAAAAAAACCTTTAAAGATATCTATGCCTATTATGGTTTCTGGAATGGCTTATGGCTTAGCTCTCTCTGCTAAAGCTAAAATCGGCTTAGCTAAGGGTTGTACCATGGTAGGGACTGCTACTAATACAGGAGAGGGAGCTTTCTTACCTGCAGAAAGGAAGGCGGCTGGCAAACTGATTGTGCAATATAATAGAGGAACCTGGACAAAATCTGAAGCTGATTTAAGGCAGGCTGATGCTATAGAAATTCATATCGGCCAAGGAGCTGGGGGAGGTAACGGTCATGCCATCCCAAATAAAAATATTAGCTGGGGAGTAAAAAGAGCATTAGGGGTAAAATTGAAAGATAGGGCTATTATCCATGCTACACTTCGGGGGATAGGAAAAACTGATCATCTGGAAGAACTGGTTAGTTACCTGAAGGAAATATCTCGAGGCGTACCTGTAGGTGTTAAGATTGCTGGTAGTAAATATATAGAGGAGGACTTAAAAATAGCCATAAATGCTGGGGTTGATTATATAGCTATTGATGGTAGTCAAGCAGGTTCAAAAGGTACCCCTCCTATTCTCCAAGACGATTTTGGACTTCCTACCTTATTTGCTCTAGAAAGGGCTAATAATTACTTAGTAGAAAACGGTCTTAAAGACAAGGTTAGCTTAATTATGGCAGGAGGGTTTTATAATCCTGGTCAAATGTTAAAAGCCCTTGCCCTAGGCGCTGATGCAATATATATAGGAGCTATAGCCCTTTTTGCCATGTCTCATACTCAAGTTTTAAAGGCTATGCCCTGGGAACCACCTCCATCGGTAGTTTTCTATAAGGGGGCTTTTCAAAAGGATTTCAAGATTAATAAAGGGGCCCAAAGTTTGGCAAAATTTTTAAAAGCTTGTAATGAAGAAATAAAGGAAGGGATAAGAGCTCTTTGTAAAAGGAGTTTAAAGGAGGTTAATAAAGAAGACTTGTTTGCTCTTCATCCCTATACAGCTGAAATTTTGGGAATACCCCTAGGTTATAAAAAAATTCCTTTTACAAAAGATCAATAATGTGTAAAAAGTAGATAAGATGTATGATGGTTATAAAGGGATGATTTAATTGAGGAGGGGTTCCAATGGAAATGATAAATCTAGTTGAAGTAACCAGAGGGGATTTAGTAGAAAGCATTCATCAAGGTTTCTTCGTGGTGGTAGATACTAAGGGCCAAATTATTGCTTCTGGAGGGGATAGTAATTATGTAACTTATATGAGGTCCTGTGCTAAACCTATGCAAGCCTTACCGGCAGTAGAGAAAGGCATAACAAAACATTATGGACTAACTAGTGAAGAAATAGCAATCCTAACTGCCTCCCATAGTGGTGAGGAGATTCACCGGGATGTAGTAACTTCCATTTTAAATAAGATCGGATTAAGTCCAGAATACCTACAATGTGGAATTCATAAGCCTCTCCACCGGCCCTCGGCAGAAAAACTAATAGAACAAGGTAAAAATGCTGATGTTTTACATACTAGTTGTTCGGGAAAACATGTGGGGATGCTTTTAATTTGCCAATATTTTGGTTGGACTCTGGAAGGCTATTATCTACCAGAACATCAAGTGCAACAATTGATGTTGGATTATGTTGCCCAAGTTACCCAAATGGACAAGGAAAAGATTGTCTTGGGTATTGATGGTTGTGGTGTTCCTGTTTTTGGTATGCCTTTATATAATATGGCTTTAGCTTTTGCTTCCTTAGCTAACCCACAATTTTCAGCAGAAAGAAATGAAGCTGTAGGAAAAATTGTAGAAGCAATGACCACTTATCCCCAAGTAGTGGCTGGTACAGGTAGATTTTGTACTGATTTAATGGCAGCAACTCAGGGTAGGATTGTGGCCAAGGATGGTAATGAAGGGATCTTTTGCTTAGGAATAGTAGATAAGGGCTGGGGTCTAGCAATTAAGGTTGCCGATGGCAGTATGCGACCCCATGGTCCAGCTATTCTTAGTATTTTAGAACAGTTAAATGTTTTAGAGGAAGAGGAATTAATAAAATTAGCAGGGTATCGAAATCCCAAAGTTCGTAATTTCCGGAAGGAAGTTATAGGGGAAATACGCTCTACTATTAAAATCTAATTTTTTGAGGGAAGTAGAAAAGCCTACGCTTACATTGAGCTTAGGCTTTTCTGTTTATTATTCGTAGGAAATTATATTTCACCTTAGCCTACTAATCTCCGTAACGAATAACAAAAAGTTTCCTTTAAGCATTGTTAAATGCTTTTTTACTTTACTTCGTTAATTCTCACTCCAGGTTTTAATCCTGCTAACTGAGGGTTAGGGATAACCTTATCGCCTTCCTCTAAACCACTTTCAATTACTACATAGCGATCGGTTTCAAAGCCCTTTTCCACCTTTTGAATAATAGCTTTTCCTTTTTTTACTACCCACAAGGCGTCCGTATCTTCAAAGGGGAAGAGGGCAGTTTTAGGTACAGCTAAGGCATTTTCTTTTTGGGCAGTGATAAATTCTACATCCAATTTTGCTCCAGGAAAGAGCTTTACCCCTTTAGGAACGGTAAAATCAATAGTTACCTTAACCCGTTGTTCCTCTAAACCCAAAGGAGATATTTTGGTTATGGTGGCGGGGTCTATAGTTTTTATCAGACCATCAAAGCTATTTTTCGTGTTTTTCTGGTTGTGAATAAGGATTACTTCCATACCTTTATGGAGTAATTGAGCTTCCTCTTCTAAAACAAAGGCTTCCACAATAAAATCTTCTTGAAAGATCGTCATCAGGGGTTGATTGATAGGAGCTAAATCCCCTTCCTTGATATTAATATTGGCTACAATACCGTTAATAGGTGCAATAAGGTTGGCCTTACTTATTTTGTGTTCTAAAAGTTCAATCTGGGTTTGTATGGCCTCAAGATCTTGACTTGCTTCTAATAATTTAAATTCTTCCTCTATTTTCTCAAGGTTAATCTGAGCTACTTCTACTCTTGTTTCTATCTCCTCGAAATCTTGTCTAGATACGGCTCCCGCTTCATAAAGTCTTTTGGCCTTTTCTAGTTCATTCTTGGCTCTATTTAACTCTAGTTGGGTCTCTTCTTGTTGTAGTTTTAGGCTATTTAGATTTGACTGATAGGCTTTCTGTTGATTAATTTGCTGGATTTGTAGCTGGCGAAGCTCAAGATCTAATTCCTTAGTGTCTAAAGTAGCCAAAAGTTCCCCTTTATCCACCTTTTGTCCTTCCTCCACAGCCAAATCTAAGACCTCCTGAGGAGCCAAAGCATAAAGGGGGCGTTCCAACTGAGGAATGATTGTTCCTTCTTCCCTAAAGGAATCCACCAAAGTTTGAGGTTTAATCTCGATTAATGAAGTATCAATACCTTTGGATAGTTGCAAGCCTAGAAATATTAAAAATATTAGTCCTGCTATACCAGCTAAAATATACTTGTATTTTTTCTGCATTAACATTAGGCCTCCTTATTCCACAGATTTTAAGACTTCAACCAGGCTTAAGGTTTGTATCTTTTTGGCGGCCACTTGCTGGCCTATCCAAATCGAAAGGGATGTAACTAAAAAAGCAATGATAAAAGAAGAAGAGGTTAGGGTAGTGGGTAAGGTATAAAGATCATTACTAAGGGTCTGGGACATGGCCAAAAGGAGTAATTGAGATACGGGAATGCCTGTCAACATGGCCAAGATTGCTATAAACCATTGCTCCTCGGTAATAACCGTAAGCACCTCTCGAGGAGTCATACCCAATACTAGCATGGAAGCTAATTCTCTACTTCTTTCTGATAAAGTAATAATGGAAGAACTATAGATAATGGCAAAGCCAATTATTACTCCTAGAATAGCAAAAATATAAATTAAACTACCAAAAGTAGCCATCATTTCCTGAAGCTCTGCTAAACTTTGTTGTTTTTCATCTATACTAGCAATGGTCTTACTATTTCTATATGTCTCCTTGAGAAGAGGGATGCTATCTTTCTCTAAAATGAGCATAAAGGAAGTAGCTAGATTCCTTTGTTGTAAAATATCCTGAGCTGCGTTAATTTCCATATAGGCGTTGATTCCTAGGTACTGGGGGATTACCCCTACCACCTCAACAGGTACCTTATCTTCTCTAGAATTGGGTAAAAGGTTTTCTAAGGTTAAAACGGTGCCAATGGGAGCTTGTAAAACCTTTGCTAAACGTTCAGATAAGAGCAAACCATTTTCGGGAGGGAGGACTCTATGATAGTCTTTATCCAAGATATTATAGAGTTCTCCTTCCTGGGAAAGTCCCTTTAAAGTCAGGTCCTTTTTTAACCAGTTATGCTCAAGGGTAATTGGAACTTCAAGTATGGGCTCCACCTTATATACCCCAGGGAATTTTTCAAGCTCTCGGGAGATTCTTTGAGCATCACTTGGGCCAGTAGTGGTTATTTTAACATCATACAATTCTACCTTTTCATACTGGTCAAATAACATTTTTTGAAACATATCATTCATAGACCAGGTAAATCCAGAAATAGCAAAACAAAATAAAATGCCGAAATAGATAAAGATACTTCGTCCTTTATTGCGGGAGAGATTGCGAGCGGCCATCATGCCCTGGACAGTTAGCATATTCCAAATTGCGGGAATGGATTCCAACCAAATTTTTTTGCCAATAATGGGGGCAG
>JAAZJU010000025.1 GCA_012800195.1 Clostridia bacterium | reverse complement strand
CAATGATTGCTGGACAGATAATAGCTAGTTTTCTATCAAAAGGTATAGCTAGCTTTTTAGGGGGATTAGCTTTAATTTTGGTGGGTGGCTGGTTATTATTACAGGGTTGGTCTCAAAGATTAGCTCCCAAGGATAGCTCAGACCCCTGCAATATTGACGCTTTAACAGTTTTTAAGTTTCATATACCCAGTCTAGGTTTAGTTATTAGTATTTTAAAGGAGCCTTCTAAGGCAGACTTTGATGAATCTGGTACTATTAGTGTTAACGAAGCTATCTTTTTAGGATTTGCTTTAGCCATGGATGCTTTAGGGGCAGGCCTTGGAGCAGCTATGATGGGCTTTAGTCCTTGGTTTACTCCCTTTGTTCTAGCTGGGGCTAAATTTATCTTAGTTTCTTTAGGTTTGTATCTGGGAAGCCACTTTATAGTTGATAGATTTAGAAAAAATTTGGGTCTACTACCAGGGATGATTATTATTGCTTTAGGAATAATCCAATTATTTTAAAAAGGAAAGGCGCCCTAGGGATAACAAAGGGGCGCATTGCTTGTTACAGGAGGTTGGACATGCTCGTAGTGGGTTTAACTGGTGGTATCGCTAGTGGGAAAAGTACGATTTCTAAATATTTAGCCAGTCTTGGTGCTAAAATAATAGATGCAGATAAAATTGCCCGGGACATAGTGAAACCAGGGAGAGGGGCTTGGGAAAAAATAAAGGCCTCTTTTGGTGCTGCTGTTTTTAATGAAGATCAGACCTTGAATAGGGCTAAATTAGGAAAAATTATTTTTGAAGATCCAAAACAAAGACAAGTCTTAAACGCAATTATTCATCCTGAAGTAATTGCCGAAACTCAAAGGCTCATAGATGCTTATAAAAGAGATAAAACTATACCTTTAATAGTGGTAGATGCTCCTTTATTGATTGAAGCTAAGATGACTCCTTTGGTAGATGAAGTATGGGTTATTAATATTTCTAAGGAAAAACAAATCGAAAGGGTTATGGAAAGGGATAATATAACTAAGGAAGAAGCTGAGCAAAGAATAGCTTCTCAAATGCCTACGGAGGAAAAAATAAAGTATGCCCATAGATTAATAGATACCAATATTAACAAAGAAGAAACCTTCAAAGAAGTAAGTAAGCTTTGGGAAGAAATAGTAGAAAAAAAAGCATGATAAAGGAAAAAAATCATAAGAATAAAAGAGAAACTTTCCTAAATCACATTAATAATTAAAGTAAGTGCTGTGGATTTTTATAAAGTGGAGGTAGCCTAGTGATTTTTAGAATGGGGTGTTTGACTAAAATTATAATCACTATATTAATTGTTTTTATAGCTTTTTTTGTTTTTTTAAATAGTCACTGGTTCCAAAGGCTTTTTTATCCTATACCCCATTTCGAACATGTTCAAGAAGAAAGTGGAAAATATAATATGGATCCTTACTTAATCATGGCAGTAATGAGAGTGGAGAGTAAATTTAATGAAAATGCTCAATCTAGTCGAGGAGCTTTGGGATTAATGCAAATAATGCCTGAAACTGCTAAGTGGATTGCTCAGGAATTAAAGGTTGAAGATTTTCATGAGGATATGCTTCGAGAGCCTAAGACTAGTATCACCTTCGGTATTTGGTATATTAATCATCTAATAAGACAATTTGATGGTAATATTGTTGCGGCTTTAGCTGCTTATAACGGAGGCCAAACCAATGTGAGAAAATGGATAAACACGGGTGTTTGGTCTGGAAAATACGAAGATCAAGATGATATACCTTTCCAAGAAACAAGGAATTATCTTTATAAAGTGATAACCGATTATAAAATATATAAAAAAATATACGATTCTTAGAGGAAAAATAATTTTTGTGTCGAATATAAAGTGATCAAGAAAATAATAATAGTCATAGGTGCCCTAAGGAATGTTTTGTTTGTTCTAAGGGGAGAATAGGGAATCAGGATAAGCCTGAACGGTCCCACCACTGTAGTTAGGTAGTGCTTTTATAATAGCCACTGATTTGTATCGGGAAGGGATAAAAGCGCTATGACCTAAGAGTCAGGAGACCTGCCTATGATTATTTAAGTACTTTGGATGATGGTAAAGTCCACAGCTTAATAAGCTGTGGACCTATTTTTTTTAATAGGAGGTAATAATAATGATAAAACTACAGGAAGTACAAGAAAAAATAAAAAATAATCATCTCTTTATAGAAAAAGGAAAAGAAGCAAAAGAATATCAAAATTCCTTAATTAAGCCTCGGGGCAGTCTAGGAGTTTTGGAGGATATTACAATTAGATTAGCGGAAATGACTGGACAGGTTAAATACAATATTTTCAATAAAGATGTCATTATTTTATGTGCTGACCACGGTATAGCCAATCACGGTATTAGTGCTTACCCCAAGGATGTCACCAAGCATATGGCTCGTAATTACATAGGAGGTGGCGCTGGGGGAAGTGTAATAGCCAGAGCTAATGAATGCCGGCTCACAGTGGTTGATGTGGGCATTGAAGGGGAATTTGAATATCCCGGAATCATTAAAAGAAGAGTCAGAGAAGGTACGAGAGATTTCACTCAGGGACCAGCTATGACTATAGAAGAAGCAGTAAGAGCAATAGAAATAGGTATAGAAGAAACAGAGAAGCTAATTAAAGATGGTTCCCAGATTATTGCACCAGGGGAAATGGGTATAGGCAATACCACTGCTAGCAGTGCTCTTTTGGCTGTTTTTGGGGATTATAGTCCTGAGCAGGTGGTAGGCAGAGGGACTCTGGTAAATGATGAGACTTTAAAAAGAAAAATAGACATTGTAGCCAAAGGTATAGAAGTAAATAAACCTTCAAAGGCAGAGCCTCTTGATGCTTTAGCAAAACTAGGGGGTTTTGAAATTGCCGCTACAGTAGGTGTTTATTTAGCCTGTGCAGCCAATAGAATACCTGTAGTTGTAGATGGTTGTATCGCTAGCATAGCTGCCTTAGCTGCGATGCATATTGCCCCAGGCACAGAAAGATTTATGTTTGCTTCCCATAAGTCAGCAGAAGGGGCCCATTATCGTATCTTAGAATTACTGGGGTTAAAGCCTTTATTTGATTTTAATATGCGTCTAGGTGAAGCTTCCGGAGCTATTATAGCTATGAAAATTATTCAAACTGCTTCCAAGGTTATTAGTGAAATGGATACCTTCAGTTCGGGTGGAGTTGCTGTAGCGGATAAAAAATTAGAGTTAGAATCAAAGGAATAAAAAAGGTTTTTTTATTAAGTTAGCGAATTATTCATAAATTAAGGACAAGTTCTCCAGCCACGTCTAGTTTTTTAGTATTTGCTTTATTTCAAGGAGGAAGATGATGACAGAAGATAAGATCTTAAGCTTACAACAAGTAGAAGACTTCAAAATAGATAAAAACAATAGAATATTATATTCGGCAACTCATGAAGAGGTTCTAAAAGGTACTACTACGGATGTTTATTTTGTTAAAACCTATGAGATATTAAAAGCCTTGAATAAAGAAAATACTCAGGTAGTGGCGGAAATTTTCGCCCGTAAAGCTGGGGTTTTCTGTGGTTTACCAGAGGTATTAAACCTTCTCAAGGATACTGATGTAGAAGTTTGGTCCCTTCAGGAAGGGGAAGAATTCCAAGCAAAAGAAGTAATTATGCGCATTAAGGGTAATTATGGTCAATTTGGCATATATGAAACAGCAATTTTAGGGATTTTGGCCAGTTCTAGTGGTTGGGCCACTGCGGCTAGGGAAGTAAAAGAGATAGCCCCAGATAATTCTGTACTTGTCTTTGGTGCACGACATGTACATCCAGCGGTGGCTCCTGTGATGGAAAGATCAGCTATAATCGGTGGTGTTGATGGTGCCAGTTGTATCTTGGGAGCAAAATTGGCTGGTGTTGAACCCAAAGGTACAGTACCCCATGCCGTTATTTTAATTGTAGGAGATACTCTTGAGGTTGCTAAAACCTATGATGAAATTATGCCTGTTACTGAAAGCCGTTTATTCTTAGTAGATACTTTTAAAGATGAAGTGGAAGAAACCTTAAGAGTGGCTGAGGTTTTAGGGGAAAAATTGCAAGGGATTAGACTGGATACGCCCAGCGAAAGAGGGGGAGTAACCCCCGCCTTAATTGAAGAGGTTCGAGCCAGATTGGATATGGCTGGTTTTAACCATGTTAAGATTTTTGTATCAGGAGGTTTAACTCCTGAGCGGGTTAAAATATTAAAAGAAGCTGGAGCCGATGCTTTTGGAGTAGGGAGTTATATTTCTGGTGCACCAGCTATAGATATGACTATGGACCTAAAAGAAATAGATGGGAAGCCCATTGCTAAACGGGGAAGAATACCTGGAATTACTGAAAACATAAGGCTGGTGAAGGTAATATGAACAGGACTTTTGTATTTTTAGCAATTGCGGCAACCCTGGGTATGCTAGCAGGTGGCATAGGTGGAAGCTATCTAAGAGGGCAGGGAGTCAATTGGATATTTGTTAGTTTAAATGTAGTGTTAGTTGTGAGTATTTTATATTTTACCTTTCATAAAAAAGATTCAGAGGATGAGGAAGAAAAAATATCTTGGGCTGAAAGGAAAGAACGGAGAAAAAAGAAGAAGAGAAGAAAATAGTCCAAGGCATTCTAGAGCTACCTTTTCCAGTAATCTTTTCTTGACGATAATCAGATTAAAGTGTTAAAATTGAAATTGTCGATAAAAAAGTATCCAATAATATTTAAAGGAAACTTTTTTGTTATTCGTTACGGGAAATTAATAGGCTAAGGTGAAATATAATTTCCTACGAATAATAAAATGTGCGAGAGTGCTGGAATTGGCAGACAGGCACGTTTGAGGGGCGTGTGTCTCATGGCGTACGGGTTCAAGTCCCGTCTCTCGCACCATTAATAGCTTTTAGGGTTAAGTACGCAAGCATTTTTTG
>JAAZJU010000180.1 GCA_012800195.1 Clostridia bacterium | reverse complement strand
CTTTGGCTACTTTACGACAAATACTAGCAATTTCCCTTTCTAGGTTTCTTACCCCAGCTTCTCGGGTGTATAATCTAACAATTTGTAAAAAAGTATTATTAGAGATAATTAGGTTTTCTTCAGTTAAACCGTGCTCGGATCTCTGTTTAGGGAATAAATATCTGCTAGCTATATTAACCTTTTCCTCCTCAGTGTACCCAGAAATTCTAATGACCTCCATACGATCCAGTAAGGCTCTTGGAATATTGAAGATATTATTGGCTGTGGTAATAAACATAACTTTAGAAAGATCCACAGGTACTTCAATATAATGATCACTAAAACTATTATTCTGCTCTGGGTCTAAAACTTCTAAAAGTGCTGCTGAGGGATCACCCCTAAAATCCATACTCATTTTATCAATTTCGTCTAGAAGAAAAACGGGGTTAATGGAACCAGCATTACGAATCCCTTGAATTATTCGACCAGGCATTGCTCCTACATAGGTTCGACGATGTCCTCTAATTTCAGCCTCGTCCCTAACCCCCCCTAAGGATATTCTCACAAATTTTCTTTCTAAAGCCCTCGCTACAGACTTGGCCAAGGAAGTTTTTCCTACTCCCGGAGGTCCTACAAAACAAATTATCGGTCCTTTAGATGATTTAGCCAGTTGTCTAACTGCTAAGAATTCAATAATTCTTTCCTTAGCTTTCTTTAAGCCATAGTGATCAGCATCTAGGATATCTTGAGCTATGTTAATATCTAAACGGTCTTGGGTTGTGTTATTCCAAGGTAATTCCAAAAGCCAATCTAAATAGTTACGAACAACTGAAGCTTCAGCAACCATGGGAGGCATTTTTTCTAAGCGATCCACTTCTTTCAAAGCCTTTTCCTCCACTACCTTAGGTAAATTAGCTTCTTCAATCTTTTCCCTTAGTTCTTCTGCTTCTGCTCCCCGCTCATCCTTTTCCCCCAATTCCTTTTGGATAGCCTTTAATTGTTCCCGAAGATAATATTCCTTTTGGGTCTTTTCCATTTGTTTACGGACTCGAGAGCTTATCTTCCTTTCCAGCTCTAAAATCTCTAGTTCTTTACCTAATAGGGAATATAGTTTTTCTAAGCGACTTTTTATATTAATAGCCTCTAATACTTCTTGTTTTTCTGATATTTTAAGAGTCAGATGAGATGCTATAACATCAGCTAACCTACCGGGATCTTCCAGGGTTATTACTGCCACAACTGCTTCCGCTGGTATCCTTTTACTCAGCTTAACATACTCCTCAAATTGGTAATTGACACTACGCATTAAAGCTTCTATTTCAGCAGTTCTTGTTTCCTCTTCTTGATAAACTTCCAATTGAGTTTTCAAATAAGGTTCTTTAGCAATATATTTGGTTATTTTAGCTCGGCTGAGTCCTTCCACCAAAACCCTAATAGTACCGCCAGGTAGTTTAAGGATTTGTTTAATTTCCGCAATAGTACCCACTCGATAAATATCATCTTCATCAGGTTCATCGGTACTGGCCTCTTTTTGGGTAGCTAGAAAGATTTCTTTGCTTTCAATCATGGCCTCCTCTATGGCCCTTATGGATTTGGGGCGGCCCACATCTAAATGGATAACCATATAAGGAAAAACCAAAACACCCCTCAGGGGTAATGTTGGTAACTCACGAAGATTAGTAGACACTCTCAACACCTCCTATTTAATTACCATCAATATGTTAGATGCTTTATATTTTATCATATTGATGGAAATATTTCCTTTTACAATAAGTATATCATTTCCAGTTAATTATACTGATGTTCTTCACCAGAGATTAAGGGATTATTATATAGAGGTGTTGCTGATTTAATCAAGTCCATGTGTGGATGGATTATTTCTTCTTTAAATTCCTCTACCCCATCTATCAAGGAGAGCCTAATTACCTCTTCTAATTTTTCTACGGGAATAACCTTAATGCCATCCATCTCCTCAAAAATAGCTTGCCAATTATCTTTGGGGATAATCACCCTAGTGGCCCCAGCTTGCTTGGCAGCCTCTACCTTAGCTACTACACCTCCTACAGGCTTCACATTACCCCGAATAGATACTTCCCCAGTCATAGCCACTTTATTATCCACTACCAAACCTTTGATAGCAGAATACACCGCTGTAGCTATAGCTATTCCAGCGCTGGGGCCATCAATAGGAGTCCCTCCGGGAAAATTGACATGGATATCATAATCTCTAGGGTCAACATTCATATTTCTTCTTAATACAGTCAAAACATTTTCTACGGATCCTTTAGCCATACTTTTTCTGCGGATTTTTTGACCTCCTGCTCCGCTTAACTCTTCTTCTTCAACAATCCCAGTTACAATTAACTGTCCCTTACCTTTTATAGCAGGTATCACACTAGCCTCCAACTCAGTAACAATTCCCATATTAGGTCCATAGACAGCCAATCCATTGACTAAGCCAACCTGGGGGGTAGGAATAATTTTCTTCTCAGGTCGAGGTGAATATTGACCACTATTTACGACCCACTCAATATCCCCTCTTTTAATTTCTTTTTTCCCTTCCGTTAACGCAATCCCAGCTGCAATTTGAATGATATTAACAGCTTCACGACCATTTGTGGCATATTTTTTTACTACTTCAACAGCATCAGAATCAATAGGGAATTGCACCTTTTCAGCAGCATTCCTAGCAATATAGCCAATTTCCTCGGGTAATAGTCCTCTGAAAAAAACCTCTAAGCATCTGGATCTAATAGCTGCTGGAATCTCCTGAGGCATTCTAGTGGTCGCTGCAACCAAACGGAAATCAGCTGGCAAGCCATTTTGAAACATATCGTGAATATGGCTAGGGACATTTTTATCTTCGGTGTTGTAATAGGCACTCTCAAGAATAACTTTTCTATCCTCCAAAACTTTTAAAAGCTTATTAATTTGAATGGGATGTAATTCTCCTATTTCATCAATAAATAAAACTCCTCCATGGGCTTTAGTTACTGCACCTAGCTTAGGCTGAGGTATACCAGCCACACCCATTGCGCCTGCTCCTTGATAGATGGGGTCGTGAACTGATCCAATTAAAGGATCTGCTATACCTCTTTCATCAAAACGAGCTGTAGCGCCATCTATCTCTATAAATTTTGCATCACTTCTAAAGGGAGAGAGGGGGTTTTGTTTGGCATGCTCTAGTACCAATCTAGCAGCGGCAGTCTTACCAACTCCTGGGGGGCCATAGATTATAACATGCTGAGGATTAGGGCCGCAAAGAGCTGCTTGAAGAGCCTTTATCCCCTCTTCTTGGCCAATTATTTCTTTAAAGTGTGTTGGCCTTGTTTTAGCTGTTAATGGCTCTGTCAATTTTATAGAACGCATACTTTGCAACTTATCCAATTCAACCTTTGATTCCTTTTGCACTGCAACCTTGCTACCTTGTTGATTTTTTAATAAATTTAAAAAATACATCCCTATGACTATCCCAAAAAATATTTGGATGAACAGCACTAAACTGCCTATACCGCCAGAAAACATTTTACATTTCCCCTTTCAGCAATATAACTTAAGTCTTCTAAGGTTAATTAAAGTCAATTTGAATTACTAAACTTAGTATGTTCTTGCAGATAAGTTTTTATCAGCATTTTTTTCTTTAATATATTTTTTAAATTTGGGTAAAATTATAGTGAATCAGATTATCAAGAAAACTTAGTATATTTTAAAATCAAGACATTTCTGAAGGAGGTAAAAAAATGGCTCCAAGAGGTATAATGTCGGAAAATTTAAAATATGAAATTGCTAAGGAACTAGGGGTTTTTGACACGGTACAGCGAGAAGGCTGGGGTAGTGTTTCCTCTAGAGACTGCGGAAGAATGGTTCAAAAAGCTATCGAAATAGCTGAGCGTTCTTTAATGCAGAAATAATCTGATATAAAAACACCGGGGTAACCCCCGGTTTTTCTATATTTTCTAGACAAAAATAGCTGTTGTAACGAATATTTCGTTTCAACAGCTATTAAAATTATGCGCTTTCTTCTTTTTTCTTTTTCTTTTTCTTATCTGTGGTAACTAAAAGGGGTTCTTCCTTATTAAGTACCATCTCTTTAGTCACTATAACCTTACTTATATCATCCCTAGAGGGAATATCATACATTACATCCATCATAATATCTTCTACAATAGCCCTTAGACCTCTAGCCCCAGTATTTCTACGCATGGCTTCTTGGGCTATAGCTTCTAAAGCATCAGGTTGGAATTCAAGAGTACAATGATCTAATTCAAAGAGCTTCTGGTATTGTTTAGTCAGCGCATTCTTAGGTTCAGTTAAAATTTTAATCAAAGCTTCCTCATCTAGAGCATCTAAGGTAACTATAACTGGAATTCTTCCTACAAATTCAGGTATTAACCCGAATTTTAATAAATCAGTGGGCAATATTTGACTTAGAATTTCTCCCACATTGACATCGCTTTTAGACTTTACATCAGCATTGAAGCCCATTACCTTTTGACCAATCCGGTTTTGAATCAACTTATCTATGCCATCAAAGGCACCACCACAAATGAACAAAATATTTGTAGTATCTAGTTGAATAAACTCTTGATGGGGATGCTTCCGTCCACCTTGAGGAGGAACACTGGCTACAGTACCTTCCAAAATTTTAAGTAAGGCTTGTTGCACACCTTCACCAGAGACATCCCTGGTAATAGAGGGATTTTCTGATTTTCGGGCTATTTTATCAATTTCATCAATATAAATAATCCCTTTTTCAGCTTTTTCCACATCATAATCTGCCGCTTGGATTAGTTTTAGTAGAATATTCTCAACATCCTCGCCCACATAACCTGCTTCAGTCAACGATGTGGCATCAGCAATGGCAAAGGGCACATTTAAAATTCTAGCTAATGTTTGAGCCAATAAAGTTTTACCACTTCCTGTTGGTCCTAACATACAGATATTACTCTTTTGCAGTTCAACATCGTCTACTTTCATTCCTAGATTAATTCTTTTGTAATGATTATAAACAGCTACAGAAAGAGACTTTTTGGCATTTTCCTGGCCGATTACATATTGATCTAGAATAGCCTTTATTTCCTTAGGTTTTGGTATATCACCTAATTCAAAGGATGTTTCTTCACTTAATTCCTCTTCTATAATTTCGTTACAAAGCTCAATACACTCATCACAGATATATACACCTGGTCCTGCAACAAGCTTCTTTACTTGATCTTGAACCTTACCACAGAAGGAACATTTTAACTGGCCTTTTTCATCCCCGAATTTGTACATTTTATCACCTCTCAGGCCTTATTAGGATTCAGGGGCTTTTTTTCAATTACTTCATCAATTAACCCATATTCTTTAGCTGCTTGGGCTGTCATGAAATTATCCCTCTCTGTATCATTAGCAATTCTTTCTTTAGTCTGCCCAGTTCTTTCAGCTAAAATTTCATTAAGTCTATCCTTCATTTGGATAATTCTTTTGGCATGGATTTCTATATCTGTCGCCTGACCTTGCGTACCACCCATTGGCTGATGAATCATAATTTCGCTATTGGGCAAAGCAAATCTTTTCCCCTTTTCCCCAGCGGCTAACAAGAATGCCCCCATACTGGCAGCCATACCAACACAAATAGTGGAAACATCAGGCTTAATATATTGCATTGTATCAAAAATTGCCATCCCCGCAGTGATTGACCCTCCTGGACTGTTAATGTAAAGATGAATATCTTTATCGGGGTCTTCTGCTTCTAAATATAGGAGTTGAGCAATTATTAAATTAGCCACTTGATCATTCACTGGACTCCCCAAAAATATTATACGGTCCTTTAACAACCGGGAGTAAATATCATAGGCTCTTTCCCCGCGGTTTGTTTGTTCTATAACCATTGGCACTAAAGTGCTCATTAACAATCCCCCCTTATATATTGATTAGAACAATATTAGTTAATCTTAGCATGATCAACAACTAATTCTAAAGCTTTTTCTGCTTTAAGACTATGCTCAATAGCACTTAATTGTCCTTGTCTTTCTAAAATTTCTTTAATTTTTTCAGGTTCTTGGTTATAAGCTTCTGCTAATCTTTGAATTTCTGCATCCAATTCATTTTCAGAGAGCTTAATATCTTCAGCTTTAACAATGGCTTCCAAGATTAAATCCTTTTTAACTGCTTTTATAGCATCTTCTTTATACTGTTCCCTAATTTGTTCAATTTTTAAATTGGAATATTTTAGGTATTTATCTAGAGATAGTCCTTGGACGTTTAATCTATAATCAAATTCTCGAATAAAAGTATCTACTTGACTCTCTATCATAGATTCTGGTACATCAATCTCATGATTTTCTACCATCTTTTCTATAGCTTGGATGCGCAGCTGGTTTTTACCCATCTCTTCTTTTTGCTTTTTCAAATTATTCTCTATGTCGTCCTTTAATTCCTGCAAAGTTTCAAATTCGCTTATATCCTTTGCAAATTCATCATCTAAATCTAATAGCCTTTTTCTTTTAATTTCGTTAATTTTTACATCAAATGTTACAGCTTTACCAGCAAGTTCTTCACTATGATATTGTTCAGGGAAAGTAACATTGATTACTTTTTCTTCGTTTAATTTCATACCCACCAACTGTTCTTCAAAACCAGGAATAAAGGAGTTAGAGCCAACCTCCAAAGAATAATTTTCGGCGCTGCCACCTTCAAAAGGTACCCCTTCATCTTTCCCTACAAAGTCAAGTAATATTTTGTCACCTTTTTCCACCTGGTCATCTTCACCCATTACTTCCAGTTGAGCATGGCGTTCTTGAAGGTTCTTTAATTCCTGTTCAACATCTTCGGAAGTAACTTCCATGTCTACCCGTTCTAATTCTAAACCTTTATATTCACCAAGCTCAAATTCAGGTTTAACTTCTACTTTAGCTTTAAAGATAAAAGGTTTACCCTGCTCCATCTGTACAATATCAACATCTGGTTTGCCTACTATTTCAAAATCTTCTGCGACTTTTTCCATAGCCTCCATATAGGCTTTAGGCATTAAATAGTCAATAGCTTCTTCATAAAAAACCTCTACACCAAATCTTTGTTCTATTATTTTACGGGGCACTTTTCCCTTGCGAAACCCAGGTATATTAACTTGTTTAACAATCTTTTTATATGCGTAGTTAAGACCCTCATCAACTTGTTTTTCATCTACTTCGATTGTTATTTCCACTTGTTTTTTGTCTATTCTTTCAGTATTTACTTTCATAATTTAATATACTCCTCCTTAATTTTTTTAGAATTATATGTAATATAGAAGAAAAAACTACTCTTAAATTATACCCATATAGAATGTTATATAAAAGTATTAGAACAAAATCTTCCCACAAATTATAATGGAAACTCATCATAAATACAAGAACACCTCGACTTTGATTAGTCGAGGTAGATAAGACCACTGATGTTTTCTATTTCTTATGTAGAATAACTGTGGGTTAGAACATCTCTATTAAGAAAATGGAGCGGAAGACGAGATTCGAACTCGCGACCCTCGCCTTGGCAAGGCGATGCTCTACCACTGAGCCACTTCCGCATAGTTAAAGATTGGTGCGGGAGAAGGGACTTGAACCCCCACGGTTGCCCGCCAGATCCTAAGTCTGGTGCGTCTGCCAATTCCGCCACTCCCGCTTATCTTCTTTACTAAAATGGTGAGCCATGAAGGATTCGAACCTTCGACACCCTGATTAAAAGTCAGGTGCTCTACCGCCTGAGCTAATGGCTCATATTCTAGACCTTAACCAGGTGTAAATAAAAATGGCTGGGGCGGCAGGACTCGAACCTACGAAATGCGGGAGTCAAAGTCCCGTGCCTTACCGACTTGGCTACGCCCCAACAATAACTGACGAGAAATATTGTATCATAGCTAGTTTTGCTTGTCAAGACTAATTGCTAATATTTTTTATCCTTATTAGCTTTACCCTATCAAACAATTAAACATTAAAATTAATAGATAAGTGAATGGGGTGAGTGATGGGACTTGAACCCACGAATGCCGGAGCCACAATCCGGTGCGTTAACCAGCTTCGCCACACCCACCACAATTGGCGTGCCCACAGGGATTCGAACCCCGGACACACGGCTTAGAAGGCCGTTGCTCTATCCTGCTGAGCTATGGGCACAAATGGAGCGGGTGAAGGGAATCGAACCCTCGCGACTGGCTTGGAAGGCCAGGGCTCTACCACTGAGCTACACCCGCTCAAAAAGGAGGTCGGAAGTCAGAAATCAGAGGTCGGAAAACAACAAATTCGGACTTCGGATTTCTGACTTCCGACTTCTTGTATGGTCGGGGCGGAGAGATTCGAACTCCCGGCCCCCTGGTCCCAAACCAGGTGCGCTACCAAACTGCGCTACGCCCCGTAAACTGACAAGGTATATTGTAACATCTATTTCTCTTGATGTCAATATCCTTTTTTTAAAGAACATACGAAGTCTTACATCTTTTTACCGCCAGTGTCAATAGTTCCAACAGCAAGTCTTATCATAACATCTTTTTATAGTCCTGACAAGAGGAAAAAATCTCCCTTAGTATCCCTATTGCTTTTTTAGTGGCTTGACCTCGATGACTTATTTTGTTTTTTATCTCAATATCTAACTGAGCAAAGGTTTGATCATAAAGAGGAAGATAGAAAAGAGGATCATAACCAAAACCACCTTCGCCTCTTAATTCTTTAAGAATAAGTCCTTCACAGATGCCTTCTACTACCATCTCTCTTTTATCAGGGATTACAATTGCTATTGCACATTTAAAACGAGCAGTCCTTCTTTCTAAGGGCAAGTCACCTAAAAGATTTAAAAGTTTGTTATTATTTCTAGTGTCATCAGTAGGAATACCAGAAAACCTAGCGGAATTAACCCCCGGTTGTCCCTCTAAAAAGTCTACCTCCAGGCCAGAATCATCGGCAAGACTAACTAACCCTGTTTTTTCAGACACTGTACGAGCTTTCAATAATGCATTTTCAGCAAAAGTCTTACCATCTTCAACAATTTCCCCTATCTCCGGAAAGTCCTTAAGGGAAAATATTTCTACTTCTAAGGAAGTTAATAATTTTTCAAACTCCTTTAATTTCCCTGAGTTTGTAGTTGCTATAACTAGTTTTTTGGGATATTTCATTATTTGTCCAACTCCCCCAAAATCTCCTTTTGTTTAGCTATTAATTCCTTTATCCCTTTTTCTCCATAGGCTAACATCCTCTCCAACTCTTCCCGGCTAAAGGGCTGTTCTTCAGCAGTACCTTGGATCTCCACAAATTGTCCTTTTCCAGTCATCACAATATTCATATCAACTTCAGCTTCGACATCTTCACTATAGGGTAAATCTAAAACTATTGTTTCTCCCAGCTTGCCCACACTAATAGCAGCCAACCAGTCAGTAACAGGAATTTTTGTTATTTTCCCTTCCTCTTTAAGTTTCTGAAAGGCTAGTACCATAGCCACATAGGCTCCTGTAATAGAAGCTGTCCTAGTTCCTCCATCGGCTTGAATTACATCACAATCTAACCAAATGGTCCTTTCACCAAAGGCTTTTAAATCTATAACCGAGCGCAGGGAACGGCCAATTAAACGTTGGATTTCATGGGTTCTGCCCCCTATTTTTCCAGAAATAGCTTCCCGCATATTTCTTTTTTCTGTGGCTCTAGGTAACATGGAATATTCTGCTGTTACCCAACCTTTTTCCTGACCCTTTAACCAGTTGGGAACCTTTTCCTCTACGGTGGCATTGCAGATTACCTTGGTATTACCCATCTCTATTAATACCGATCCCTCAGGATGCATTAAATAATTACTTGTTATTTTAACTGGTCTGATTTCATCAGCCTTTCTGCCATCTATACGCATATTTTTCCTCCTTTTTTCTAATAAGCTATTCTGCAAGTCAGTGTGTCGTCTTTATAACTAATACTGCTAGATAATAGGCCAGTGGGCAAGTGGGCGAGCAAGACCCGTTCTACAGTTCTACGGCTCGAATGTCATTGCGAGGAGCAAAGCGAAGAAGCAACCTCTGCTGACTAACTAGCTACGCGTACAGGCCGTAATGCTGACCCAATTGCTAGACGTATAAGGCGTAATGCCGACCAATAAGCTAGACCAAAATTCTTACACACTCACACACTTACACACTGACCCGAGGAATCGCCTGAAAGCCGTCACACTCACACACTAAATCTGGAACACTTTCCCCATTTCCGCAAACTCTACAGGCCCTTCAAAACCCACTTCGGCTTCCCTTTGTAACTGATATAAATTAAATTCTGGCCAAAAATGGGTTATTACCAGCCTCTTGACCAGAGCATCCCGTCCTAGCATTCCTGCCTGCTTGGCTGTCATATGGCCTTTTCTGGTAAGAGCATCATCAACATCCCCCCGTAAGCTCGCTTCAGTTAAAAGCAAATCACTTTGCCAGCAACTGCTAATTAAATCATGATCCCACATGGTATCAGAAGTATATGTAAAAATTTTATTATTATAATTTATTTTTACACCATAGTTTGTCAGAGGATGTTTCACTGGAAAAAATTCCAATTTAAGATCTCCTAAAGGATTGATAGAGCCTAAGGCATCCTCTATAGGTATGACTACAAATGCTTCTTCCCAACTGTTTATTTCCTCATAAATGTTTTGTGGAACTTTAGGTATATAAACCACTAAGGGATCCTTACGGGAGCCATCTCTTATTGCCCCAGCAAAAGCATGACGAATGGCATGGATATCTCCATAGTGATCTGGGTGAAAATGAGTAATTATCAGACTATGAAGCTGTCTAAAATCGATATATTTTTGTAATTGACTAAAGGAACCATGCCCACAATCCAGCATCAAATTTATTCTGTCACTTTGCAGCAAATATCCATTACAAGCCCCATCTTTGGGTGCATAGGGGGCATAACAACCTAGTACTGTAATTTTCACAAAATCACCTCCAATTAATCTTAAAGAAAAAAGAGGATATTAATCCCCTTATATCTCTTCTATAATGTAGCCTTTTTTACCTCTTGTAAAGCATCTCCCATAAATTTTTTAGCTGTAACCAAGAAACTTTCAGGATTTCCACTGACAAAATATTCATTGTTAGAATTATTTTCATCCCTTAAACCTTGATTTTTTTGTAAAAGTTCCTTGGTTTGCCTTACTGTCTCTAAAGCAGGATCTACTATATTTACTTCTGGTCCTATTACCTCTCTTATAACATCTATTAAGAATGGATAATGAGTACAGCCCAAAATTAAAGTATCAATACCAGCCTCCTTGAAAGGAGTTAAATATTCAAGGGCGGCTTTTTTAGCCTCTGGCCCTTCAGTCTCCCCTTTTTCCACTAGAGGTACAAATTTCGGACAAGCCATAGTATAAACCTCTATATCTGGTTTTCTTGTTAAAAGTAACTTTTTATGGGCTTCACTATTAATAGTAGCTTGAGTGGCTATAACGCCTATTTTGCTGTTTTTTGTTACCTCCAAGGCAGCTGTAATCCCTGGCTCAATTACCCCTATAAAAGGTATAGAAGGGTATTTTTCTAATAAATGGTCTAGAGATACTGAGGAGCTAGTATTACAAGCAACCACTATGGCTTTAACTCCTTTAGCCATTAAAAACTCACTAATTTGGTCCCCAAAAAGTGTTAATTCTTCGATGGATCTAGATCCATAGGGAACATGGGCAGTATCCCCAAAATATATTATTCTTTCCTGGGGTAGCTGCCGAAAAATTTCTCTAGCAACACTTAAACCGCCTACCCCCGAATCAAAAACCCCGATAGGACTTTCTTTATGCACAGCCCCTCACTCCTAGTTTTTTTATTATTAATATGTATTTCCTGGATATATTTATACTTTTTATATGTTTTATATGACCTATCCATTCTATCATTAGCTCTTTTCCATTTCCATATAAAATATGCCCTATTCTCAGTTCCTATGGTAAATACTAAAAAAACAAGCACTCCCTGAGGAGTACTTGTTTAATATTATAGGCTTTGGAAATATCTTTCAATGCCCTTAAATATACCTTGGGCTATTTTAGTCCTAAATGCATCGGTGTTTAAAAGAGCATCCTCCGTTGTATTACTCATAAAGGCTGTTTCTACTAAAACAGAGGGTACCTTAGTTTCTCTAAGCACCGCAAAGGATTCTTCCTTAATACCTAGGTTAGGTCTACCTCCGTAGCTAACCATTTCTTCTTGGATATATAAGGCTAACCTTTGTCTCAACCATCTTTGAGAAGATAATTCACTATGCCAAGTAGGTGCATAATAAAAGGTCATACTCCCTTGAATTGCTGAGTTGTTATGAGAATTACAGTGAATACTGACAAAAATATCAGCATTAATATCATTGGCCAATGCCGCTCTACCAGCTAAAGTCAAATAAGTTCTTCCCGTGGAGTGAGTCATAACTACATTAGCCCCTTGTTGAGTAAGCATATCCCTAAGCTTTAAAGCAATAGCTAAATTGATATCTCGTTCAGCGGTACCACTCTGCCTCCCGGAAGTTCCGGGGTCTGTCCAACCACCAGGCTGGATACTTCCATGACCAGGATCAATAACAATTGTTTTACCTTTTAAGGAGCCACCGTTTAGCAATCTAGCTCCTACCACAATATAATCATCCTGTTGGCTTACTTGGTACAAGGCCCCAGGTGTCAGTTCTGCTTCTATCCGAACGGTATCGGGAGAAAGCTGACGGGAGGAGACCCTCCTAATGGGTCCAAAGCTAGCCCGTTGTTCTAGCTCCTCTTGAGAATTTAATTGTAAGGAACTTTGGGGTAAATCAATAACTATTTTATTAGGTTCAGAAGCTTGGGTACTATATTCAATTTTTCGAGCAGCAGCAATCTGCAGTACTGCTTGACTTTCCATGGGACTAAGTTTGATCTGTCTTACTGGTACCAATTGCTCTGTCGGGTATGTAATATCCACTTCTAGGGATTTGCTAGCTTGATTATACTTGGCTGTATATTTAAAGTTTTTACTAAAGGTGATCATCACAGCCTTATTTTCAACTTTAATTTCCTTAACACCCCAATTATCCATAGGTTGGACTAGGGATTTTAAATTTTGGGTTGTTTTGAGTTCTACGATTAGTTTAATACCATCAGTAGTTTGCCCTATCTGATATTGATTATCCTCAACCCCTGCTATGGATATCTTCAGCTTGTCACCCAGGTTATTAAGTTTCATAATGCAATCATTATCTAAATTCAGATTGTATTCATTAAAGTATGGGCCTGGTTGTGGTAAGGGGTGATTATTTTTATTTACAGTTAACCATTGGGCAATCCAACCCTGACTTCCATTATTTAAACGGATATTTAGCCAATCACCTTGTTGAGAAATAACCTTAAGCTCTGTGCCACCCTTTACTTGACTAATAACGGGGTGACTAATACTAGGACCTTGCCTAATATTAACTACACTTCCTGTCACCAACACTACCTGCTCCTGGGAATTCACAGGAGGATTATTTGTACTAGGCGTATTGGGAGTTGG
>JAAZJU010000179.1 GCA_012800195.1 Clostridia bacterium | reverse complement strand
TATTTTGCCTTTCCTTTTTAATGTGTTTTTCAGTATCTACTTGGTAACCTTCAACATCAAGTGAAAGAGGTATTACTTCGGTATCTCTTATGGTCGGGTCAGCTTCTTTATTTTTACCTTTATAGCAGTAGTCAGCAGTTTCATCTCTTTCTGAAAGCCCCATAAGAATAGCTTTGGATAGACTATTATTTAGTTTTATATCTTTAAAAATATTATTAAGTACTTTATTAAATTCTTCTCTATTTTTATAAAGTTTGTCGCTAATATTTTCTTTTAAAATATTGATTATCTTCTCTTGAAGTTCTTTTCCTTTAAATTGTTTTTCAAGCTCGGCCAGTTCCGTTTTCTTAATAGTTTTCTTTTCTCTTTTTAGTTCTAAATCGACTACTTTATCTTCATCATAAAGATTATTAAAGGCTGATTCTGAATAAAGATTTTCTATTCTTTCCTCAGATATTTGGAAATTTAACTGTAATGGTCTTTCGATAGTCACTTTTAGATAACCAAAGTCTTTATTGTCAAAGATTTTACAGTATTCATTTTCTTTAAAGTCACCATATATACGGGTTATCTCATCAATATCAGCCTTACTAATTTCATTTCTTTTTGCGCCTAAGGATTTTCTCATTTTTTGATAAAACTTAGTCGAATCCACCAGTTGGATTTTGCCTTTCCGAACAGGCCCTTTTAAAATATTTTCATTTTTGCGATTAGTAATTACCCAGATATATGTGGCAATTCCTGTGTTATAAAAAAGATCATTTGGTAGAGCAATAATACCTTCTAATAAATCATTTTCAATTAGCCATCTTCGAATTTCTGACTCACCTGAGCCGGCATCACCGGTAAACAAGGGAGAGCCATTAAAGATAATTGCCATTCTGGAGCCTTTTTCATCCTCCTCCATTTTGGACACCATATGCTGTAAGAATAAAAGTGATCCATCAGAGGTTCTAGGCAGACCTGCCCCAAATCTACCATTAAATCCAAGGCTTTTTAACTCCCCTTCGATAAAATCTTTATCCTTTTTCCAATCAACACCAAAGGGTGGGTTCATTAAGGCGAAACGCACCTTTAGATTTCTATGACCATCCTGAGTAAAGGAGTTACCGAGGACTATGTTTTTTTCTTTTTGCCCTTTTATCAAGATATCAGCTTTACAAATAGCATAAGATTGGGGATTTAGCTCTTGTCCAAAAACCTCCACCTGGGCTCCAGGGTTCATTTCTTTTATGTAATCAGTTGCAACGGAAAGCATACCCCCTGTCCCACAGGCAAAGTCCCCTATAGTAAATATACTCCCTTCTTGAGTAAGCTCTTCATCTAAGTTGTTAAAAATAATATTAGTCATTAACTCTATAACTTCCCGAGGGGTATAGTGATCCCCTGCTTCAGCATTTTCTGAAAAGCGTCTAATAAGCTCCTCAAATATGTAACCCATTTCCTGATTGCTGACTATTTCTGGGTGAAGATCTATTTGGGCAAATTCCTTAATAACCAAAAACAAAAGGTTATTATCATCCAGTTTTTTAATTTCTTTGTCAAAATCAAAGTTTTCTATAATATCTCTAATATTTGAGGAAAATCCTTGAATATAAGACAAAAAGTTGGCCTTAATATTATCCGGGTCATCTAATAAGGTATTAAAGTCGAAATTTGACTTGTTAGAAAATCCATACCCCGTAAGACTATTTAAAATCATTTCAATATCAGTAGTTTTTGCTTTTTCGACAACTACTTCTTTGGATTTTTCTAGGAGGCAGTCAAATCTTCTTAATACTGCCATAGGCAATATAACATCACCGTATTTTTCCGGCCGATATGGACCGCGTAAAAGCTCTGCTATTTTCCATATAAAGTTTACTTTATCATTAAAGTTAGTCATCTTATGCCCTCCCGTTTCGATTGGTACATAGTTAAGTTATAATTAGTTTCCTTTAGTATACAACAATAGCTTTGGTAACTGAGTCGTTTTTTGTCTAATAATGTCTAAAAGCATCCCCTTCATAGAGATGCTTTTTTACACCTTCAATTTTAATATTCTGTAGATTTATGTTTATCCATTCATATATTTCAGGATATTTGGTTAATGCCAGTTGTAGTATCTACAGTTACTATTGTCCCTTGTATATTAATAAGCATACTACCATAAGCTGGATCGCCACTTAATTCATCATGAAAATCAATTAGTATAATATTTTCATTTAAAAAATTAGGAAAAAAATCGTTTTCCTGCTCTTTAGACAATATGGAAACCTTTATATCCTCAGTTTGTTCAATTAATTTAGATATGAATTCTTTATCCTTTATCTTAATTGCTGAGTTTCTACCCTCAGCAATCCAAAGTAAATCAGTTTTTTCTTTGTGCAATATCAAATTATTTAAAGTTTTCTCTTCGTTACTATTACAGGCTACGACTATGAAACAAATACTTATTAATATTTATAGAATTAATAAATTCTTATTAATTTCAAACACCTCTAATCATAGTAAATAGGTGTTATAGCATTTGCATATCTTACAAAATGAAAATTATAATCAACCCCAAAAGTAGCTCCCGAGGATGATTATTGCTTGACAAAATGTTTTATTGAAATGTGCAACAAAGCGGTCAAAGACTGCCTTTGTTTAATTTCATTAAATATAAACATTATGAAACCATATCTATAACCTTCCAGTAATATCTTTCGACCCAATGTGAAATTTATAAGTTTTCATCAGCAAAGGTTAGTGTGACTACCTGTACTAAATCCATTCCGTCGAACTTAGAAGGATCAAAATAGTCTTTAAGAGAGTAACTTCTCATACTTGTACCGCTATCATA
>JAAZJU010000178.1 GCA_012800195.1 Clostridia bacterium | reverse complement strand
TGCCACGATGCAAGTGAATATTCCCGGATGTGCCGCTGTGACATAGAAAAATCTAACAAGTAAATTTACCTGGTCAGATATTTCTAACCAGAGAGATTGCCTGTCAGATGCTTCTAACAAGCAAGATCCCTTGTCAGACATGTCTCGGTTTTCGGGGGCACAGTGGCACGGGGTCACGGCAATACGGTTTTTTCTTACCCATTGCCATGCAGAATAGCTAGTAAGCTATCACACTTACGCACTGTCATGCAGAATTGCTTATAAGCCGTCACACTACTTTTAAGTTTTACTTATAAGCGAATTCCCTGTCATTTCCTCAGATTTATCTAAACCTAATAATTCTAAAACCGTCGGAGCTACATCCTGTAATGAACCTTTATTTAAGGTGATTTCTTTTAATCTATCATCTACCAAAATTAAAGGCACTGGATTAGAGGTATGGGCCGTCCAGGGTTTTTGAGTTTCTCCCTCAAACATTACCTCTGCATTGCCATGGTCAGCAGTGATAATTAAGCTGCCTTTTAATTCCCTCACTACTTTAGCAATTCTTCCAATACACTGATCCACCGCTTCAATAGCTTTTATCGTTGCTTTAAGATCCCCAGTATGTCCAACCATGTCTGGATTAGCAAAATTAACAAGGATAAAATCATATTTCTTTTCCAAAAGGCTATTTATAACACCTTCGCAAACCTCAAAGGCACTCATTTCTGGCTTCATATCATAAGTAGCCACCTTAGGAGATGGAATTAAAACTCGATCCTCATTAGGATATACTTCCTCTACCCCCCCATTAAAAAAGAAGGTCACATGAGCGTATTTTTCAGTTTCGGCTATTCTCAACTGTTTTAATCCCGCCTTACTGACTACTTCCCCTAAGGTATTATTTAAATCCTGGGGTGGATAGGCTATAGGGGCTTTTATATCAATATCATATTGAGTCATGCAGATAAAATTAACATCTAAATAGTCACCAGGCCTTTTAAATCCAATGAATTCTTCATCCACAAAGGCCCTAGTAATCTGTCTGGCTCTATCAGCCCTAAAATTGAAAAACACTATGGTATCTCCAGGTCTTACCCTTCCTACTGCCTCACCCTCCTGATCAACAATAACAACGGGCTTGACAAACTCGTCATAAATCCCTTGATCATAGGAATCTTGAACAGCTTCTCCAGCATTTTTAGCTTTAATACCTTCTCCCGAAACCATTGCTTCGTAGGCTAACTGATTTCTTTCCCAACGCTTGTCCCTATCCATGGCATAATATCTACCCATAACTGTGGCTATAGTTCCTACGCCTAAATCCTTTAAATAGCTCTCTAAAAAGTTTATGTATTTAATACCGCTATTAGGAGCCACATCCCTACCATCCAAAAAGCAATGGACATATACTTTGGTTAATCCCTTTTCTTTGGCTAAATCCACTAAGGCTAATAAATGATTAATATGACTATGTACTCCTCCATCGGATAAAAGACCCATAAAATGTAGGGCTTTATCGTGAGTCTTAGTTTTAGCCAAGGCTTCTAGTAGGACAGGGTTATCTTGGATTGTGCCTTCCTTAATTGCCTTGTTTATTCTGGTCAACTCCTGATATACTATGCGGCCTGCCCCAATATTCAAATGGCCTACCTCTGAATTACCCATCTGCCCTTCTGGTAATCCTACATATTCACCAGAGCAGTTTAAGGCTGTCTGGGGGTAATTATTAATTAACTCATCGAAATTGGGAGTTTGAGCCTGTTTAATAGCATTACCCTTATCATATTCTTCATTAATGCCCCATCCATCTAAAATCATTAAAACAACTGGCTTCATCCTTTTACTCTCCATAGTTAACAATTTGGGCAAAAGATACTGGTTCTAGACTGGCTCCGCCAACTAAAGCTCCATCAATATTACTTTTAGCCATTAACTCTTTAATATTATTAGGTTTAACACTTCCCCCATATTGAATTCTAACCTTCTGTCCTATCTCTTCGCCAAAAAGCTCAATGAGAGTGCTACGAATATAAGATATGGTGTCTTCGGCATCTTGGGGAGAAGCATTTTTGCCAGTACCTATGGCCCAGATTGGTTCATAGGCTACCACAATTTTCTCTACCTCTTGGGCATCTAATCCTTCTAATCCTTTAAGAATCTGTTTGCGACATTTTTCTTGAGTCAAGCCCTGCTCCTTTTCCTCCAAGCTTTCCCCTACACAGAGAATAGGTATTAAGCCGACCTCTAAAGCTTTACCAATCTTTTCTCTAATGAACTCATCAGTTTCACCAAAAATCTCTCGTCTTTCCGAATGCCCTAAAATAACATATTGAACTCCTAATTCCAAAAGCATTTCTGGCGAAATTTCCCCGGTAAAAGCACCCTGTTCTCTGGGGTACATATTTTGGGCGCCTAGAGCAATACTTGTTCCACTCAATTCCTCTGCAACAGTTGAGAGCTGGGTAAAAGGAACACAAAGAACCACATCCACCTCTTTATTCTCCTGAATTAAGGGCTTAAATTCTCTAATAAACAGCTGTGCTTCTTTGTTAGTCTTATGCATTTTCCAGTTAGCTGCAATAATTGGTTTGCGCAAGATAATTCCCCCTATTTTTCTAATAATACACTAACCCCTGGGAGTTCCTTGCCTTCTAAAAATTCTAAGGAAGCTCCTCCCCCTGTTGAAATATGGTCTATTTCTTTATCTAAGCCTGCCTTTTTGATAGCGGCCACTGAATCTCCACCACCAACCAATGAATAGGCTTCGGACTTTGCTACCCCTTGGGCAATTTGGATGGTTCCTGTGGCAAACTCATCTTTTTCAAAGACTCCCATAGGTCCATTCCAAACAATAGTCTTAGCATCCTTTATGCCTTGATTATATAACTTAATAGTCTCTGGTCCAATATCTAAAGCCATCTTATCTGTAGGTAATTTAGAGACTTCTACTATTTCTATTTTCCCTGGGTTATCAATACCATCAGCTATAACCAGATCCAAAGGCAATAAAAATTCTACTCCCCTTTGGGCAGCCTTTTCCATTAGATCTTTGGCTAAATCCACTTTTTCTTCTTCCACCAATGATTTGCCCATTTCATAGCCTTGAGCTTTTAGAAAAGTATTCGCCATTCCTCCACCAATAATTATAGTATCCGCTTTAGAAATCAGATTTTCTATTACCCCTATTTTATCGGAAACTTTAGCCCCGCCAATGATTGCTACAAAGGGGCGTGCTGGATTGTTTAATATCCTTCCTAGGACCTGTAATTCTTTTTCCACTAGAAATCCCGCTACCCCTGGTAAAAAATTAGCGACCCCTGCTGTGGAACTATGGGCCCTATGGGTAGTTCCAAAGGCATCATTAACATAAATTTCAGCTAAAGATGCCAAGGCTTTTGCCAATTCAAGATCATTTTTTGTTTCACCACTGTTAAAACGAACATTTTCTAAAAGCACTATTTCACCAAAATTCATTTCTTCAACAATCTTCTCTACCTCTGGACCTACAGTAGTGTCAGTCTTAATAACTTTTTGCCCTAGCAATTCTGATAACCTTTGAGCTACTTTATCCAGACGCAAAGCTTCATCGATTTGGCCCTTAGGTCTGCCTAGATGAGAAACCAAGATTACTTTGGCCTTATTATCCAATAAATACTTTATAGTTGGTAAAGCGGCTTTTATCCTTGTATCATCTGTAATATTGCCTTCTTTATCTCTAGGAACATTAAAATCAATTCTCATTAGGACTTTTTTATTTTTAACCTCTATATCTCGTACAGTCTTTTTTTGCATAAAATGTCCTCCATTACTAATAATGTTACAGTTGAAAGCCACCGGTAAACCGATGGCT
>JAAZJU010000177.1 GCA_012800195.1 Clostridia bacterium | reverse complement strand
TAACACTTCCTAGATTGAAAACTATAATTAATATACTTCCTATTAAGTAAGCTCCTGCCATTATAGGTACTACTGTTTCCGCAAAGGAAGCAATCCTTCCCATACCACCCATTAGGATTAAAGCTACTACGATAGCTAGTCCAATAGTAACAGCAACTATTGGTACATTAAATGCAGTACTTACTGAAGTGGCTACTGAGTTAGATTGTACCATAGTACCTACTATACCCATAGTAAATATACCAACTACGGCAAAGGTCATTGCTAAACCTTTTGATTTCAAACCATTTTTTATATAATAGGCGGGTCCACCTACTAATTCACCATCTTTTGATTCTCTGTATTTTTGTGCTAATACAGCTTCACTAAATATAGTTGCCATTCCAAAGAAAGCGGATATTAACATCCAGAATGCAGCTCCAGGTCCACCTGCAGCTATGGCTGTTGCAACTCCTACTACATTTCCTGTTCCTACTTGTGCAGCTACGGCTGTTGATAAGGCTTGAAAAGGTGTCATTTTTCCTTCTTCTACTTTTTCCTTCTTAACTACTCCTGCAACCATTTTTTTCAGTGCTGGAAATAGTCTAGTAAATTGAGGAAATTTTAGTTTGATTGTCATGTATACACCTATTCCTACAAGACCAAAGATTAATAAATAGTCCCATAAAATAGTGTTAATAATACCAACCACTGCTCTAAATCCTTCCATTACAAAAATCCTCCTAGCATATTTTATGTAGTACAAGGCTTATTATAATAGGAGACCTTCAAAAACCTACTTGAGGTTTCAAATTGGAACAATAATAATTAATAATTTTTTTTAATTTTTTCAAAATTCCATTTTAAAGCCTAAGATTTCCACAAAAAAAGCAGATAAACTATTATCTGCCAAAAAATTTAAATAAATATTAATTTTTTTGTTAAACTACACCTATTTAGCAAAAGAGTCTTTTGCAATTTTTTTAAGTAAAATCACCCTATCTTCCACAATTTTTTTATGTTGGTCTTCTGTCCACCTTGGATTTTTGTTTTTCCAAAACTTTTTGCAAGGTATCTCTTCACATGCCCCACAATTGATAAGCTTTTTTTCAATTACACTACATTCGTAAAAGTCACAGACTTCAAGTCCTACCTCATGGAGCCAACAGGGTTTCCCTTCAATAGAATAACACCCCATACATTCTTTATTGAATATTCTACAATCACTACATACACAACCACATGCCCCAGCCACTATATCCATTAACCTTCCCCCTAAGAAATCATTTTACTTATCTGTTGGTAAATTCCAATATTTTTTCACTATTAAACTAAAATATAATTTAAATATGCTTCCTTGTACTGTTAAATAGATGGAAACTTCCCAAATTTCATGTAAAACCTATAAATAACAAATCTATATAAGCCATGGCCAACATTGCCATTGTTTACGATTAATGGTTATTACTTATACTAAAATTTAAGACAAAATCAACATTTCCTTTATAACGACCATCCTCAACTTTTTATCTATTATTCAGATTATGCCAAGTATAGATCATGGCAGATTCTTTAATTGTAAATTTTATAATCCTAGTACTGATTTCTTATACTTGATATAACTAGTTTTCTTTTTGCACAACATATGCTGTGTTCTAAATATTCTTATGGGTAACAAAAATATCTATATGACATAAGATATTTAATACCTAATATTAACTGGAGGGATTATTTTGGAAATGTCAGCCATAATAGATAGTGTTTTTTCTCTATTTATTATGATACTAGTAGGGGTGTATGGTAGTAAGAGAAAAATTATTACTCCTGAAATCAATAAAGGATTAACAGATGTCCTTATACAAATAGCATTACCTTTCATGATTGTTGCTTCTTTTGTTTTTACATATGATGATACTATAAAAAGTAATGTTATAAAAACCTTTTATTTTAGCCTTTTTTCCTATCTCATTGTGACAGGTATTTCATATATACTACTACTCCCAGTAAAAAATAATAAGAAAATAATACTACATTTTGCCAATGTTTTTACTAATACTGGTTATG
>JAAZJU010000176.1 GCA_012800195.1 Clostridia bacterium | reverse complement strand
TCAATTGCTTCGATTACCCCTGCGCCGTGCATAGGATAAACAACTTTATCCCCTACCTTGAACATACTTTCACCCCCATGATAGATATATGTTAATTTTAACAAAAAATGTTTGTTGTGTCAAAAAATATTTATTATATCATGGACAACAATTATCGTCAACATTAATTTCTGTTTGTTAAATCATGGCAATTTTTATGTAGATTTGTTTAATTGACAGATGTAGTCAGAGACTCTTATAATACTTATAGGGTTAAATCTAGATTAGGAATAAACTTAATACACCTTTTACTTAGTATTGTAGACAACATTTTTCCCAAAGGAGTGGTTATGAGATGAAGGATTCACTAGGTAAAGAATTTCAAAAAACCGTTGATCAATACTTAATTAGACACAAAAGTATTTTAGATATATTATCAAAATCTCACCATGCTAATTCTAAAGTAAATAGGGCAGTAACCAAGGCAATTACCCAATGTGGTTGCCTTGAAGTCCATAGTCACAAAAAGAAAATTTCCGAGGATACCTCTTTGCCAGAGCTAACCACTTGCTTTGAACGCCATTTAACAGGGGAAGTTTGTGAAAGCTGTCGAGAAATGATTGAAGAGGAAATGGGTCGACAATTTTTTTATTTAGCAGCTCTCTGCAATACCCTGGGTCTAAGCATGGATGAAATTATCCAAAAAGAAAATGAAAAGGTACTGGCTTTAAGATATTTTAACTTAACATAAATAACATAAAAAAGCCTCGTGCTAAAGCACGGGGCCATTTTTATATTCTTAACCCAAGACAATATTTCTCTTATCCTTCCAAAGCTAATTCCAAGGCCTCTTGCACTGTTTTTACCCCACTGACTTTAATAGGATAACTCTGCTGGGCCTTAAGGTTGCCATAGGGAATAATCCCTCGTTTAAAACCCAATTTAGAGGCTTCACTAAGCCTTTTTTCCAAATGGTTTACAGCTCGCACTTCCCCGGTAAGTCCTACCTCACCCAGGACTATAATATCCTTATTAATCACTTTGTTTTTAAAACTAGAAGCCAAAGCTAGGGCAATGCCCAGATCCAAAGCTGGCTCCTGGATCTTTAAGCCTCCAGCAATATTAACATAGGCATCATAACTCCCCAGACAGAGGCCTATTCTTTTTTCCAGCACAGCCATAATCATATTAACCCGATTGTAATCGGTACCACTGGTCATTCTTCGGGGTTGACCAAAGACCGTAGGGGAAACCAAGGCTTGAAGTTCAACCAAGAGGGACCTAGTACCTTCCATACAGGCCACCACTATTGAACCAGAGCCATCGGTAGGTCTCTCAGCTAAAAAGGCCTGGGAAGGGTTTTCTACCTCTTTTAAACCTCTATCTGTCATCTCAAAAATTCCTAATTCATTAGTGGAACCAAACCTATTTTTTAGTCCCCTTAAGACCCGATATTGATAATGTCGCTCCCCTTCAAAATATAAAACCGTATCAACCATATGCTCCAAAACCCTCGGTCCAGCCACTGCCCCCTCCTTGGTGACATGGCCTACCAGAATAGTAGGAATACCTTGGTTCTTGATTAGCTCCATTAACTTAGCTGTACATTCTCTCAGTTGGCTTACACTTCCCGGAGCTGAAGTTATCTGAGGCATATAAATAGTTTGCACAGAATCTATAATCATAAATGTAGGTTGAATTTTCTTAATTTGTTCTTCAATTATCTCCAAATTGGTTTCAGCCAAGATAAGTAGATTGGAGTTAGCTACCTCTAATCTTTGAGCCCGCATCTTAATCTGTTGAGGAGATTCCTCCCCAGTCACATAAAGAACGGTTCCTGAAGTCTTTACAAGATTAGCAGTTTGTAAGGTGAGGGTAGATTTGCCTATTCCAGGGTCTCCCGCCAACATAATCAATGCTCCTGGAACCAAGCCACCTCCCAAAACCCTATTAAACTCTGGTATACCAGTATCAATTCTTTCCTCTTCACTAAAGGAAATTTCCGTTAATTTTTGTGGAAGGCCGGTGGATTTTTGCTGCCCCAACCAAGATTTTTTGTTATCGACTTTTAATTCCTCAACCAAAGAATTCCAAGAATTACAACCTGGACAGCGACCAAACCACTTCAAGCTTTCGTGGCCGCATTCTTGACAGAAATATGTAACTTTACTTTTACTCACCATGCCATCCCCCCTTCCACTAATTATAGCATAGATAATCCTCCCATAATTCAATTACCTTTAGGGAGGATTAATGCCAAAGCGGACAAAGATTACTCTTTGTCCGCTTTAAACTATCATCCAACTATTTTTTTGTTATCTTTATTTCTTTTTCCTCGGCATCTACTAGAATTACATCTCCGGCTTTGAAGTTACCCTTCAAGAGTTCCTCAGCCAAATTATCTTCAACTAGCTTTTGGATAGCTCTACGCAGTGGTCTAGCACCATATTCAGGATCAAAACCTTCCTTGGCTAGTAATTCCTTGGCCTTGTCGGTGACTTCTAAGGTTAGTTCACTCTCTTCTAAACGCTTACTTAAATCCTTAAGCATTAAACCTACTATTTCCTTAATATGCTTTTGATCTAAAGCATGGAAAACAATAGTTTCATCTATTCTATTTAAAAATTCAGGTCTAAAGGATTTTTTCAGAGCTTCCATTACCCTAGTTTGCATCTGCTTAAAGTTATCTTCAGCAGTAGGCCTAGTAAAACCTAAGGGACCTGTTTCCTTGAAATGGGTAGCTCCCACATTAGAGGTCATGATTAAAACAGTGTTTCTAAAGTCTACGGTCCTACCCTTACTATCAGTTAGTCGGCCATCATCTAAGACCTGCAGTAAAATATTGAAAACTTCGGGATGGGCTTTTTCAATTTCATCCAATAATACCACAGAGTAGGGTTTACGCCTTACAGCCTCTGTTAATTGCCCTCCCTCATCATAGCCTACATATCCTGGAGGGGCACCAACTAAACGAGAAACTGCATGTTTTTCCATATACTCGGACATATCAATTCTGATTAAATCATCCTCGTTACCAAAAAGACTTTCTGCTAAAGCTCGAGCTAATTCCGTTTTACCTACTCCAGTAGGTCCTAAGAAAATAAAGGTACCAATAGGGCGTTTAGGACTCTTTAAGCCAGAATGAGCTCTTCGCACAGCCTTAGAAACTGCTTTAATAGCATCCTCTTGTCCTATGATCCGTTGATGGAGTATTTCTTCCATATTTAGAAGTTTTTCTGTTTCCTCTTCAGCTAACTTATTAACTGGAATACCAGTCCAACTAGATACAATGTTGGCAATATCCTCTTCTGTTACGATTTGTTCCTCTTTGAGACTGGCTGATTTCCAATTAGCTCTGGTTTCTTCCAGTTCCTTTTTCTTTTGCTGTTCTTTATCCCTAAGTTCAGCAGCCTTTTCATATTCCTGGGCCATAATAGCAGCTTCCTTTTCATGGCTGAGAGCAGTAATTTCCTCTTCTAGCTCTTTGAGGTTAGGAGGAGCTGTATTAACTTTAAGACGGACCTTAGAGGAAGCTTCGTCAATTAAATCAATAGCCTTATCTGGTAAAAATCTATCGGTGATATATCTATCTGAGTATTTAACCGCCGCTCTAATAGCATCGTCAGTAATCTTCACAGCATGATGAGCTTCATATTTATCTCTTAATCCAAAGAGAATTTCTTCCGCCTCTTCTAGGGTTGGCTCTGGAACCTGGATAGGTTGGAACCTCCGCTCCAAAGCAGCATCCTTCTCCACATGCTTGCGATATTCATCTAAAGTAGTAGCACCAATAGTCTGTAGTTCCCCTCTAGCCAAGGCAGGTTTTAAAATATTAGCAGCATCGATGGCACCCTCAGCAGCACCAGCTCCAATTAAGGTATGCATTTCATCGATAAAGAGAATTACATTCCCCGCGGCTCTAATCTCATCCATTACTTTCTTTAATCTTTCTTCAAATTCGCCCCGATATTTAGACCCTGCCAATAAGGCCCCCATATCTAAAGCTACAACTCTTTTGTCTTTTAAGACTTCAGGAATATCTCCATCAATTATTTTTTGAGCTAAGCCTTCGGCAATGGCTGTTTTACCAACCCCAGGTTCCCCAATAAGGACAGGATTGTTTTTTGTTCTACGACTTAAAACCTGGATAACTCTTTCAATTTCCTTTTGTCTACCAATTACAGGATCAATTTTATTTTCCCTAGCAAGGACTGTTAAATCCCGACCAAATTCATTGAGAGTGGGAGTATTAGTTCCTTCTCCTCCGCTTTTATTAACCTGTCTTGGAATATCAGGACTAATATTGGCGTTTCCAGGAGCACCCCCTAAAAATGCTAACACTTGTTTGCGAATTTTCTCAGGGCTAGCACCCATATCTAAAAGTACTTGAGCGGCTACTCCTTCCCCTTCTCTTATTAGACCTAGCAAAATATGTTCAGTCCCCACATAGTTGACACCCCATTTTCTTGCCTCATCCTGAGCCAAGGTCAGTACCTTTTTGGAACGAGGGGTAAATCCTAGAGCTAAGGTTGGAGTATCACTGTGTCCCCTTTGGACAAGTTTTTCTACTGTTTTTCTCACACTATCTAAATCTATGCCCAAAGCAATTAGAGCCTTCGCACCAACACCTTCACCTTCCCTTAGCAAACCGAGAAGAAGATGCTCTGTTCCAATAACAGGGTACCCTAAATTTTTAGCTTCCTCTTGAGCATAAAATACCACTTTTTGCGCCTTTTCTGTAAATCGATTCAGCATGTTTAAACACCTCCATTAAATAATTTTTCTTTAAACATTTCTGCCCTTTTGATATCTCTTTCCTCAGGGTCCATTACTGATCCTTTTAAAACCTGGAGAAAAGCAGGCTGACAGAGAAGAAATAATTCGTTAATTAATTTCAAATCAATGTT
>JAAZJU010000175.1 GCA_012800195.1 Clostridia bacterium | reverse complement strand
TTGCTGTCTGAGTTTGATAGTAGCTTTGACACACTTACCGGTCTTTATAACAGGGCGGCTTTTGATAAAGCAACAAAGCAGATAGTGGAGAAAAAGCCCTTTTCCGTTATCATCATTGATATAAACGATTTCAAAAGTGTTAATGATACATATGGGCATTATTACGGAGATAATGTTATTAAAGAAGTGGCAGGAATTATTCGTAAATTCTTTGATAAAAATTACAACTGCTATCGTTTTGGTGGGGATGAATTTTCTATTATAAGCAATGAAACAGATCAAGACAAAATTGAATATCAGCTAAGGACTATGACAAACAATATTGCCGAAATGCGTGAGAAAGGTAATCCGTTACCGACAATTTCTTATGGGTATAGCATTTTCCGAGGAGGAGAAAAGCTGGATTTCCATAAAAACCTTAAAGAGGCTGATGATCAGATGTATTACTTTAAAAAAATTCATAAAGCTGAAGCTAACAAAGAAAAGTCTGTGCCTTTTTAGAAAAGCAGAAATACAGTTAGAATAAGTAAAATTAGTAACTACTGAAAATAAGTTGATTCAGATAAGTAAATATTATAATTAAATAAATCAAAGTAAGGAGAATACTAATATGGCAAAAAACAGAATTATATGTACAAAAAATGATGTTGATTATTTATCAATTAGAAAAGCAATGACTTCTGGTGCAAGAACCATAGAAGAATTAGTTGAGCTTGTAGGAGTATGTACGGAATGTGAAGGATGTAAAAGTGAATTAAATGGGATACTATCTTCTGTTTGTGGTTGTAAAAATGTTTCTCTAGAAGCAGTGGTGAATGCAGTTAAAAATGGTGCTAACACAGTAGAAAAGGTTGGAGAGATTACAGGTGCTGGAACAGGTATAGATGAAGAAACTGGCGAGGAATGTGGGAAATGTAAAGGTCTCATTCAAAACATTATAGACCTAGGGAGATAATAAAATAAAGTTTTAACATATATGTATAAGTTCAACAGCTAGAAGCCATGTGGCTTCTTGGTAAAGAGTTGATATTAATCTGCACTTATATTGACACTTCTTTTTCTGTGTTTTTCTAGGCAATAACATTTGAAAGAGGTAGTCGGTATAAGTGCATTTTATTTTGTGCTCTCAATGAGAACCTGTATCCCTTTACAATAAAAATATTACTATAAATAATAAATATTTATTGTAAAACGATAAATTACATGGTAGAATATTTTCAAGATTTATATGTGAGGTGTTTTTGATGAAACAAGTTTCAACAACCTTTTTAAAGTTAGCTATTATTCTTATGGGGATACCTGTTCTTCTTTTGTGCATATTTTTAGTGCCTAAGATCGGGAATGATTTTACAAATTTCTTACCAGAGTATCCTTATATAAAATTTTTACTTCCAAGTATTCTTTATGCATCGTCAATCCCTTTTTACTTTGCTTTGTATCAGGCTTTCAATCTATTACGCTATATTGATAACAATAATGCTTTCTCGGAATTGTCTGTAATAGCTTTAAAGAAAATTAAATACTGTGCCGTTACAATCAGTGGTTTGCATGTACTACTCTTGCCGATTCTTTATTTATTTGCCGATAAAGATGATGCTCCTGGCATGATCATTGTAGGACTACTTATACCTTTTGCTTCACTAGTTATAGCTTTTTTCGCTGCTGTTCTCCAAAAACTTTTACAAGAAGCAATTGATATCAAATCAGAAAATGATTTAACGGTTTGAGGTGATTAGCATGGCGATAATAATTAATATTGATGTGATGTTGGCTAAAAGGAAAATGAGTGTAACTGAACTTTCAGAGAAAGTTGGCATAACCATGGCAAACCTTTCTATCTTGAAAAATGGGAAAGCAAAAGCAATCCGCTTATCAACTTTAGAAGCTATTTGTAAGGCCTTAGATTGTCAACCTGGAGATATTTTAGAATACAAAAGTGACGATGATATTGAGGAAGATAATGTTTGTTAACAAATTATATGAAGGTAGGTTTTATGATTTATTAGGGAGGAATAACTATGGATATTAGCAAAGAGATTATTGAAAACATTGCGAATCCCTCTGAGTTGGAGAGAATGTATAGAAAGGCTCCCGAAGCTTTTAAAAAGGCTTTCCTACGAGCATGGGAAGAAAACCCTGATTCCCCAGTTCTTGCTGTTTGGCAAGCAAGACTGAATTTTAAGGAGTTGGAAGAAGGAGAAAAGACTTCCTTATTCCAAAAAAACTTCTTATCTATGGGTATTTTGGCAATTCTAGCTGGGCTGAGCACTAGGATAATTTTGCACTTTGTAGAACAGCAAGCAATTGCCCCTATAAATCTTGTATTAGGTATAGCGCCCTTTATGGCAGCTTATTTTGCATACAATAATACCCTAAAAAAGAATGTTCTTTATACATTGATAGGGTTGTTCTTAATCTCAGGAGTCTATATTAATTTGCTGCCATTGGAGCAAAAGGATAGCATCATTTTAGCTTATCTACATCTTCCCATTTTCTTATGGGTACTAGTAGGTCTTGCCTTTACAGGAAATGAATATTCTCTTGGTAGTGCAAGATTAGCCTATCTGAAATTTAATGGAGAGTTTGCTATACTTTATGCCAGTATGGCCATTAGTGGGATGTTACTTACAGCGTTAACTATGCAGTTATTTACCTTTGTTGGTATGGACATATCTGAATTCTATTTTAAAAATGTAGTTTTATTTGGTGCTGCTTCTCTTGCTATTGTGGCTTCATACTTGGTATCAATAAACCTCAAACTTGCTAAAAATATTGCACCATATATAGCTAAAATTTTCAGTCCTCTTGTACTCATTACATTGGTAGTCTATCTTGTAACGGTTATTTGGGTAGGAAAAAATCCATTTATAGATCGGAATTTCCTGATAGTTTTCAACGGGATACTCCTAAGTGTATTAGCAGTCACCATATTTTCCATAACTGAAAGTGGCAAAGAGGAGAAAAAGAGTATTTCGGATTACATAAACTTTGCTCTAATTGTTCTTGCTCTTATCATTGATAGTGTGGCTTTATCAGCCATAGTGTTCAGACTTTCTTCTTATGGAATTACCCCCAATAGACTTGCTGTTTCAGGAGTAAATATTCTCATTTGGATAAACTTAATTTGGATTATGATTTCTTATCTAGGTTATCTACGAAACAAAAATGACCCTAGAGCCATCCAAGATGCAGTAACTAAGTACTTACCGGTTTACGGACTTTGGGCAGCTTTTGTTACCTTCACTTTTCCACTAGTTTTTTAGTAGAGTTTGTCTTGGCTAATATGAAATAGTTCTTAAGGATACTATGATAGCAAGGCTTATCTAGAACAATTTGGATTAATTGGAACCTTTCATTCAGAGAGTGAGTCTAAGAATCCAAGAATATAAAGCTTAAGATGGAGGGGGGTTACAATGCAGAGGTATATCACGCTTTTTTTAGTATTATTAATGGCACTAACCCTTTCTGCTTGTTCACAAACAAATGAGCCTCAGGGAGAGGACAAATTTTATGATGCTGAGGCAGTCTTGACCGCAAAGGTTATTGATATCAATGAGAAGTCTATTTTACTGGCCAATATGGCAGAAGATGCAGGTCATGCAGATATCTATAGAATCAGTGTTGATGGAATAGACATTATCACTGACAATGGAAAGCAAGACATTAAAGATCTAAATAGGGGCATGTTGGTGGATATAGCCTTTGATGGTATGGTACTGGACAGCTTTCCTATGGGACTTAGTAATATAGAAGGTATATATATCAAAGATCAAAGGGAAGATTTTTCTGGACTATATAAGACAGTAATAGCTGACTTATTTAAAGTAGACCCTGGATTAAATGATAATATTAATATTCTAGCCTTTGACCTTACAGGGGTTAATATGGCAGAAGCAGAAAAAACAGCATTTATACATTTAATGGGTGAAATATATGATCTAGGAACTATTGCCGGAACATATGAAGCACTATGTGAGCAGGGTTATATTAATAAGGAACAATTATATTTTGAAAAAGGTCTGTTGTTTACCATTGAAGATGAGCCAATGTCAGGTGATAGATTTAGCTTTAATGCAACAAAATGGCGGAGTGGTAAGGGAGCATACTATTTTCATGATTGTACGGCAATAAAATCTCAGGACGGCTGGAGTTACACCATTGGTGCTGAAATGATATCATAGAGATAAAGAGGTATGGGGAATTGTACTTAAAGTATTATTTAAGTACAATTCCCTTTTTTTGTACAAGAAACATACTAATTTCCAAGCTTCCAGAAAAACAATCCCCAATTATAATATGTAATATGCAAAAATTCAGAAGATTTTCTAATATAGAGGATGTAAAAGATTGAGTTTATGTGTAAAATAAAGGTGAAACAAGTAGGAATTAACAGAAAAAGAAGATTTAAGTTTATATTAAAAAAACTTAAGGATGATAGGCGATGAGATCCAACCATGTCTAAATAGTACCTAAAGAGCAATATACCAAATTTATGTCCATTTTTTAAGAAATGCCAGATTACAGGGTATTGATAAATGTAGTTATGTCCCTTGGTAAGTCACGGAAAACCAGGGTAAGTGGGGGCTAAAGGAGGAGGGTTAACAATGTCAATTAAAATTTTGGTTGTAAGCGACTCAGCATCTGACATAATGATCATAAAAAATATGCTAAGCGAATACTCCATATTGACTGCCTCTGACGGAGTTGGAGCTCTGAGTATGCTGGAGGCGTATAAGGAAATTAATTTACTTATACTTGACCTAGATATGCCTAACATGAATGGATTTCAAGTTCTTGGAACCTTAAAAAGTGATGTCCGTTTTCGAAAAGTGCGCACCATAATATTGACCAATCAGGATAAATTGGACGATGAAATTAAGGGGCTTAAGCTTGGTGCCGTAGACTATATCCGTAGACCAATTACAGATTCCTTAAAAGCTAGGATTGATGTTCATGTTGCACTATTATGTGCTGAGCAAGCACTGGGACTTTCTGATCAAGCCCCTATTTGTTTGATGGAGCGTAAAGAGATTGAAAAAGCATTGGATGAAAGCGAGCGTAGTAAATCTGTTTTTCTGTCCCACCTTCCAGGTCTGGCCTATAGGTGCAATTACGATAGTGAATGGACAATGCAGTATGTTTCTGAAGGATGTTTTAATCTTACGGGTTATCCTCCAGAGAGCCTACTCTATAATAGAGATCTATCCTTTAATGAGCTTATTTCCCCCGAATACCGTGAAGTTTTATCGCAGGAATGGGAGCGAATTCTTCCAAAGAGAGAGCCCTTTAAATATGAATATGAAATTATAACTGCCACTGGTGAGAAAAAATGGGTTCTTGAGATGGGACAAGGTGTATATAACGATGCTGGTGAAGTAGAAGCGCTGGAAGGGCTTGTTCTTGATATCTCAGACCGAAAAGCAATTGAAGATGCCCTAATATATAATAATACACATGATAGATTAACAGGCTTATATAATCGCGACTACTTAGTTTCCTTACTTGAAAAGGATATCAAGCTAAATAAAAATTCAAAGAAAGCCCTTATTGGTATTGACCTCAGTATGGTTCAGCTGTTAGCCCTCAATTACGGCTTCCAATATTCTCAGAATCTCATAAAAAAAGCAGCTGAAGCTCTTAGTCAGCAATGTAGCGAAAAGATCATTTTGTTTCAGCCTCGTGAGAATCGCTTTATCTTCTATGTTGTTGATTACACAGACAAAAAGGAACTTGTTGATTTCAGTCATGTTATTATAGAAACCTTAGAAGCCGTATTTATAACTGACAGAATAAGCGGTGGAGTTGGAATAGTGGAAATTAAGGTGGACCAAGATGAAGTTGATATTGATTTAATTTTAAGAAAACTTTTGATCGCTTCAGAAAGGGTAATTACCTTGTTTGGTAAGAACTTTGAAATATCTTTTTACGATGAGGAGCTAGAAACCTTAGTTGATCGGGAAAGAGATATTATAGAAGCTCTTAACATTATAGCATTGGATGATCATGCCCAGGATAATCTATTTTTAGAGTATCAGCCAGTTATGGATTTAAAAAAAGATCAAATCACTTGCTTTGAGGCCCTGGCTAGATTAAACACAGAAAAATTGGGACTTGTGGGGCCCTTAGAATTCATTCCCTTAGCCGAGAAAACAAAACTCATCCATCAAATTGGGGAAAAAGTGATAATCAAAGCATTTAGTTTTTTAAGGAAACTTAAGGAACATGGATATAATAATATACGTGTTTCCATTAATATTTCTCTTATCCAGCTTTTGAATCCTGATTTCCCAAGGAGATTGTTTGAATTAATAAAGGAAATGCAGATTAATCCCCAAAATATCTGTATTGAGCTTACAGAATCGATTTTTATTTCCGATTTTGATAAAACCAATAAGGTTATCGGAAAAATTAGGGAAACGGGTATCCACGTTGCTATAGATGATTTCGGCACTGGCTATTCTTCTCTATCCAGAGAAACAGAATTAAATGCTGATTGCATGAAAATTGACAAATATTTTGTAGACAGACTGTTAGATACAAATCCAAATAAATCAATAACAGGAGATATTATTTCCATGTCTCGTAAACTGGGGCATTGCATAATTGCTGAAGGTGTTGAGCATGATCTACAGCTACGGTATTTAAAAGAACATAATTGCGATAAAATACAGGGGTATCTTATCAGTAAGCCTCTTAGTGAAGAAGATGCGATTGAATTTTTGAAAAAGCAAGGACAAATTCATAAATAGATAAGTCCAAAAAATCGGCAAAAGTATTCACTTTTATAAAGCAATACTATTGCCGATTTTTTGTCTTTAAACAATAAGTGCAATAAGCTACATCATAAGAGGCGTCATTTTTTAAGGGTAATCCTTTTTACAGATGTTTATAAATCAAGTAAAAAAGGGATTCTCTAGTTTAATAGAGAATCCCTTAATAAATTTAATGTCTTGCAGGTGAGAATTTTGGATAAGAATAAGTTAATGGAAGAATTAAAGGCTATATTACTGGAAAGATTTTCTGATAAAGATGTGAAAATATATCTATTTGGTTCATGGGCTAAAGGGAAAGAAAAAAGGACATCGGATATAGACATTGGTATCTGGGGTCCAGACCTAACTTCTCAAGATTTAGCCTTATTACGGTTAGAATTTGAAGAATTAACACTGCCTTACAGAGTGGACTTGGTTAATCTAAATAAGGTAGAAAGCGATTTTTTAGCAAAGGTAAAAGAGGAGGGAATAGTATGGAAAGATTACAACACGAATAGAGACCAGCGAGAAAGCACTATTAAAGTTTAAAGAAATTATGGAGATCATTAATCCTGATTCTATTGAAAGAGATGCTGCTATCCAAAGATTTGAATTTACATTTGAAACGATTTGGAAAACCGCCAAAGATTGGCTTTATGTAAGAGAGGGTTTAGATATAGGTTCTCCTAAAAGTGTTATTCGTGCATGCCGAGAGGTTGGAATATTTACTGATGAAGAAGCATTACTGGCCTTAGAAATGGTCAATGATCGTAATTTAACAGTACATACATATAATGAAGCTTTAGCAGTAGAAATATATTCTCGTTTAACCAAGTACTTACCTTTAATGGAAAAATGGCTGAGAGAAATTAATTTAAAGAATTAGCTTGGTCGGTATTTAAGGGTAAAACAGCATAAGTTGGTTATTGTTGAAGATGAGGTAGTGCGTTTGATGGAGTGATAAAGATGAGGTTGTTTATAGCCATCAATTTTGATGAGCAAATTAAAAGTAACATAGATAATATCATAAAGAAGATCAGAAACTATGCTACCCAGGGACGATTTGTGAATAAGGAACATATGCATTTAACATTGGAGTTTTTAGGGGAGATACCCAGAGAAAGGGTGAAGGATATAACCTCTGCTATGGAAGCTATTGATTTTGCACCTTTTATTCTCTCTTTGTCTAGTATAGGGTTTTTTAAGGGCAGGGATGGGCATATTTACTGGCTCGGCATTAAAAAAAATAACGATTTAATAGATATGCAAAAAGAACTTCATAACCTATTACTAGAAAGAGGCTTTAAGTTAGAAAACAGAAAGTATAAGGCCCATATCACTATTGGCAGACAGGTTAAGTTACTTAATACTTTTAATCCAGAGGAACTAGAGGATGAGGTTAGGGAAATTCAGATACCGGTAAATAGGATTGAACTAATGAAAAGTGAAAGGATCAATGGCAAATTAGTTCATACGAGGATTTTTTCAAAAAATTTATAGGTAGAAAGAGGCTGTGAATTTGCAAACTAAACAGCCTCTTATTTTTTCCACAAAAGTTAATAGCTAACCCAATCTTGGGGATAGACCCTAAGGAATTGGGTTAGCTATTTTTAAAGGAGGAGGGATGGGGTTTTTACTAAGAAAATATTCTCTTCTTTGAAAAACTTAATAGTATTGGCACAACAAGCAAGGCCATGGTTACAAATATAATATAAAATACGGAAGAATTGTCTAAGATTAAGCCCCCTAATGCACTTCCAAGCACTATTCCAAAGTTAAATGTACTGGACTGTAAAGAGGTAGCCACGTCTTTTCCAGTTTCTACTTGTTTTGTTACTGCAGCTTGGAATATGGTAACAAGTGCCCCAAATGAAACGCCCCATAATAAAAAGGCAATATGGGAAACAATGAGCATTCCTTTGAACACCACGAACAAAAGCATCGTTGCTAAGGCTAAGGATAGTTTGAAAATTATTAAAGGACCAAGATGGGTATCTACGACTTTTGCAGCTATTACTACGGATATTATTGTTCCAATACCAAATAGTGTAGATGCTAATTTTATTCCGCCATAAAAATCAAAATAATTAACCAGTGGTGCAATATAGGTATACAACCCATAATGAGCCATAATTGTAAGTAAGGTTAGTACTAAACAAATTACAACAGCTTTATTGCGGATAATAAAAAAAGGTGAATTTGTTTTTGTACGTTTTCGCCTTCTACGGATGGTAAAAAAATTTGCCCTAAAATTGCAATTGCAAAAATAACAACAGTAAGCACTCCAAATACTACTCTCCATCCAAATTCAGTGCCAATTGCTGTCATAATGGGTAAGCCAATGCCCAGTCCAAATGTACTACCAGACATTGTTACTGCAATTGCTCTTCCATGTTGATGTGGAGGTACAAGACGCATTGCATAAGCTGAAACCATTGGCCATAAAAC
>JAAZJU010000024.1 GCA_012800195.1 Clostridia bacterium | reverse complement strand
TCTAATTCTAAGGCAAAAAGTATTTCTGTTAGAGCTGGCGAAAGGGAAATAACCCTTTCAGGTATTTCCGGGATGTTAATATCTCTTTCTAGGGTATCAATAAACACTCGTGAACCTTCACCTGGAGATTGAGTATCATTATTAGTGTTAGTACAACCAGAAGCCATAAGCATAATTACTAAGGCGATAATAAGAATTGATTTGGTAAACTTCATAAATATCACTTCCTTTTAATATTTAAGATTAGGAATTTCTTTTCAAAAAGTCCAACTTTTCCTTAATTAAGGATTCCTTTACTGCCTTCATTACTACCTTGGAAATTGAATGTCCTAATTGAGAGTGGTTACCTGTATCAGCAAATTTTACTGGGTGATCCTTATGACAGGCTACAATCACTCCATCAGTTCCTGTACCAGTAGCAATTTTCGAAGTAACGCAGCTTTTAATACCTAAGTCTTGAAGAATAGCTGACTTAGCTTCAGTAATAATAATGGGTACTCGAGCTAAGGTATGGATAGGGAGAGCGGCCTCAATGACTAGTAATATGTTTATAGTTCCCCCAATGGGTACATAGTTATTAAAACTTTCTTCGTAATAGCTAGGGGGATCCCCTGCACGAAGAGCATTGACAAAGGCTCCAGCAGTAACTAAGGTAAAGAGAAAAATATCTCGGTAATGATCGGAGACCAATACTGCATTATCCATGGAGGCTGTGGTCATTAAACCCGTAGATTTATGGTAATCTAAATCAAGGCCTTGAGCCACCTGTTTAAAGTATTCCTTAATACTGCCCTGGGGTAAATCCTCCGTTGTATTAATCCAGGTATTTAATTCATGATTGAAGCAGGAATTAAGTTCTTTTATACCACCATTTAATTGGGAGGTTGAATAACAATTCATAGGTTCCTTGAAATCTATAATAATATTATTAGACTTTCTTATAACTTGATGGCCTCTTGGGCTAGTATAATTAAGCATTTGTTTCACCTTTTTCGTTAGTTAGTTCTTGCTCTAGAAAGGCAAAAAGGTCTTTAGGCTCTTTAAAAAACTTGGCCCCTCCTTGTCTTATTTCTTTGATTAAAGCACTGGCTTGACCTCCTGTAAAATCCTTGCCTTGATACTCTTGATTCTCTATAAAAAGCACTTTTTTCCCTTGTTGACAAGCTTCTAAAACCAAATTAAGGTTAGGAAGATTGCCAGGCCCAAAGGGTACAGGAGCAATTATTACATAAGAAGCTTTATTCATCAAGGTTCTATTTTTCATTATATTAGCTTCACTGATAGGGGCGAAGGGTTCTTCTTCAACCATTTCTATATTTAGTTTTTTAGCTTTACCCCAATCGGAATCCCCAATATTCAAAACGCCGCAACTAACTTGATAGCCCAATTGAACTAGCTTTTCTAAGAAGAAGGATCCAGTGCCTCCACCACAGATAACATGAATATGAGTGTCTTTAACTGGATTTGTGGTTAAGCTTGTTCTGGCTATAGGGGTAATATTATATTTGCCTGTTAAAGGATTATGGGACAAAGTAACTTCCATATTATAAACTTCCCTAATATTTTGGGGAGTTAATACTTCCGTTGTTTCTCCCATGGCAAAAATTTTACCTTCTTTCATTAAAATCACATATTCACTAAATAAAGAGGCTAAGTTAAGATCATGAAGTACAGTGACCACCGTTAAGCCATTTTTTTGGTTAAGGTTTTCTAATAATTCTAAGAGCTCCATTTGGTGCTGTATATCTAAATGAGCTGTAGGTTCATCTAAGAGGATTATCTTCGGTTCTTGGGTGAGGGCTCTGGCTACAATAACTCGTTGTAACTCGCCGCCACTTAGTTCTGTAACTGCTCGATCTCTTAAATGCCAAGTATTAGTTAGCTCCATGGCCCATTGTGCCAAGGCTAGATCTTGCTCACTTTCTGTTTCAAATCTTTTGAGAAAGGGTGAGCGACCCATTAAGACAGTCTCCAAAACAGTGAAGGGAAAATCTATATTAAAGGTCTGAGGAACCACCGCCATGTGTCGGGCCAGTTCTAAGGGTTTTAATTTCAAAAGATTGGTGTTTTCTAACAAAATATTACCTTTATCTGGTAAAATAAGTTTGGATAAGGTTTTTAAGAGGGTGGACTTACCTGAACCATTAGGCCCTATGATGGTTACAAAGGAACCTTTTTTAATCCAAAAGTTAAGGTCCTTTAAGATTAAATCATCATAATAACCGAAATCTAAATTTTCAACTTTAATGTGGTACTCCATAAAAAAATCCCTCCTTATCCCTTAGCTATATTCTTTTGTTTTAATAAATAAATAAAGAAGGGTCCACCAAAAAGAGAGGTTATAATGCCCACAGGAATTTCCGTGGGACTCATTAGAGTTCGAGCTAAGGTATCAGTAAGAACCATAAAGATACCCCCAGATATAGCAGCCACGGGTAAAAGTATCCTATGGTCTGGCCCAACTACCAAACGGACTCCATGGGGAATAATTAAACCTACAAATCCGATAGTACCGCTGGCAGCTACAGCAGTAGCAACAGTGAGAGAACTAATAACCAGTAGTGTTTTCTTAACCTTCTCTATATTAACCCCTAAACTTTGGGCTGTACTTTCTCCGAATAACATTAGGTTTAATTCTCGGGCATAGAAATTTAAAGCTACAACACCTGCTATAATAAGGGGGGCGGCTATTTGAACATGATGCCATTTTCTAGCGGAAAAGCTTCCCAAAAGCCAATAGACAATTTGAGACATTTCCTGGGAATTAAGAATCATTAAAAGTGATGTTACAGCTGAAAAAAAAGAGCTTAGGGCTACTCCTGAAAGTAGAAGGTTATAAATAGGTACCTTATTACCTACCCTAGCTAGGTTATAAACAGTCAATACTGAAAACAAACCCCCTATAAAAGCCATCAAAGGTAGGGCAAAAAAACCAATCAGTAGGGAAAGACCAGAGACTATGGCAATAGCAGCTCCTAAAGCTGCACCTGAACTAATCCCAATGATATAAGGATCAGCCATAGGGTTTTTTAATAAACCCTGAAAAGTAGCACCAGTGGTGGATAAGGCTATTCCCACTAAAGCAGCTAAAAGAATACGAGGTAAGCGAATATTTAAAATAATAGTTTGTTGACTTTCCTTTATTCCCCCTAGATCTATGTATTGCCCAAGAACAGGTAGCTTGGCTAATAATATTTTTATGGTATCCTTTAAAGTATTAGAAGTTGGTCCAATATTCAAGGCTATTAAACAAACTAAGAATAAAAGGAGAAGCAAACCTAGGATTTTTAATTTATTGTTAATTTTCATGAATATACCTCACCAAATTCACCAAAGTTTAAAATAAAAATTGCATATTAATTTTAACATACTAAGTTCTAGAAATGGAGTATTTATCCCAAAGATTAAATTTGGTAAAATACCCACAGACAATTTTGTAGAAAAATTTAAGTGCAAAGAAATGGAAGTGTAAAGATGGATAAGGAAAAGTTTGTGATTATTGATGGCAATAGCTTGGCCAATAGAGCTTTTTATGCTATTCCCTTATTGAGTAATAAGCAAGGGGTAATTACCAACGCAGCCTATGGCTTCACCAATATGTTAATGAAAATATTTAATGACGAAAAGCCCGATTATTTAGCAGTAGCTTTTGATAAAGGTCGAAGCGTCTTTCGGCATACAATTTTTAAAGATTATAAAGCTCAAAGAAAAGGAATGCCCGATGAACTAAGACCCCAGATGAAAATTATTAAAGATATTTTAGAGGCTATGAATATCCCCATTTTTGAAGAAGAGGGCTATGAAGCCGATGATCTTATTGGTTCTATGGTGAAATGGGGGGAAAAACAAGGCTGGGAAAACCTTATTGTAACAGGGGATAGGGATGCTTTACAATTGGTTAGTAAACAGACTAGAGTTCTCTTTACTAAAAAAGGAATAAGTGAACTAGAAGTTTATGATATTGAAACAATAAAAGAAAAGTACAATCTTACCCCGGCCCAAATAGTGGATTTAAAGGGCCTTATGGGTGATGCTTCAGATAATATTCCAGGGGTGCCTGGAGTGGGAGAAAAAACTGCCTTGAAGTTATTGTCCGAATATGATTCTATTGAAAATATTTTGGAAAACCTTGATGATTTTCAAGGGAAAAAGCTTGGTGAAAGATTAAGGGATAATAAAGACATGGCTATTTTAAGTAAAAATTTAGCCACCATTTTTTGTTGTGTAGAAATGGAATTGGATGCCGATACCCTAAGGGTTAAAAAACCGGATTATGAAAAATTAAGTTCTCTTTATGAAGAGCTGGAATTTAGAAACCTCCTTAAAAATCTTATTCAGGAAGAAAAACCTCTCACTTGTAATTTAAACAGTACAGGTCTGATTATTAGCCATCCTAAGGATTTAAAGGAAGTACTGGAAAAAGAGAATATCAAGGAATTAACGATATACTTTAAATATGATTCTAATGATGCTCAAAAGGGTAGAATTATAAGTTTAGCTATCATGGTTAATAAACAAAGTTTTTATATTCCTCAAGTTTATGATTTTCATTTGTATGCTAAAATCCTAAAGCCATATCTCGAAGACGACAGGATACCAATAGTTACCTATGATGCTAAACTCCTATATGTTTTTTTAGGTAGAGAAAAAGTGAATATTAAAGGGATGAAATGGG
>JAAZJU010000023.1 GCA_012800195.1 Clostridia bacterium | reverse complement strand
TTTATAAGTTTAAATAGAGCCTCATTTCCCATACTTATGCCAGAAAGATTTATGAAAAATTGTTCTTCTTCAAAACTAGACATTAACATCATTGCCCTTTGAATCACCCAATAGTCCACCTGGGACATTAGACCAAATCTCTCTGCTATAGGAATGAAACTACTAGGGGTTTTTATACTTCCATTTTTATCTATGAGCCGAAGGAGCAACTCATAATAGGCTACTTTATTATCTTTTAAATCGATTATTGGTTGAGCATAAAGGGTAAAGGCATCCTCTTTTAAGGCTTTTCTAACCAGGCGCACTGTTTTATTAGTTTCTGTTAATTTTAATATGTAGTTTTCTTTAGGATTGGCAAGAACTACTCTATTTCTACCACCTTGTTTAGCTTTATAGAGGGCATTATCAGCCAAAATTAATACTTGATGTTCATTCTCTAAACCTTGGAGATTGACAACTCCAATACTGATGGTAATATCAAAAACCTCTTTGGTGGGGATATCTATATAATCAGCTTCTTTGATAGCCTTCCTTAACTTTTCTGCTTCTTGATAAGGATCTCGATTAGTCATATCATCTAACAGGATAGCAAATTCATCGCCACCAAAGCGAAAAATACAATCTTTTTCACCTAGGTTTCCTTGTATCACTTTAACTACAGAAACAATTATTTCATCCCCTACACTATGCCCTAGACTATCGTTTATTTGTTTGAAATTATCAATATCAAAGAATAATAGAGAACTTACTATACCTTTTTTCCCTTTCTCAATAGCCTGAGCAATACGTTCACTTAACAAGTACCTGTTGGGAATACTCGTTAGATAATCATGGGTTGCCAAATGGTGCAGCCTATTTTCTGTTTCCTTTTGCTTAGTTATATCTTGAATAGTGCCAAAAATAAGGCTAGCTTCCCCTTCCCCATTTAAAACAACCTCTAGGTCTTGATGAACAAAACGAATAGAACCGTTAGCGCCAACCACACGATGATCCAGACTAACAGGCCTTTGGGTTTGAAGAGCTTCCTTAACCTTTTTTATAAATAACGCCCTGTCCTCTGGATAAATATGTTGAAGGAATAATTCTTTATGGGGCTGAGCTTCTTTAATCCTCATTCCTAAAATATTGGGTACTTCCTGAGACCACCAAATTTTATTCTTGGAAAAGTCTATCTCATAATTGCCTAAACGAGCTATTCTTTGGGCTTTAGCTAAACTAGCTTCACTTTTTTTTAGTTTTTCCTGGAGGTCAAATCTTTGAATAGCTTCAGCAATAAATCTGGCAATGTACTCTAAAAATTCAACTGTGCTCTTATCAAATTTATTGGTCTCCTCATCAGTTATATGAATAACCCCTACTATTCCTTTTTTATTCTTAATAGGTATAACTAACAATGTTTTGTAGCCGTATTCCAAACATTTACCCCGCAGTAAACTTAAATCTTTCCCTTTTAAGTTGTGGGCTAATTTATCCGTATCATTACAGGAAAAGGAGCCTCCAGTAGTCATAAAGGGGCTATCCATTGCTTCTTGAGTTCCAGTAATAACCCGCGTACAGATACAGCTACTAGTATTTACATTTATATCGTTTTCAACTTCCCAAAACTCCCTATCAAAACCAATATACGATTCGTATGGGATATTGCCAATTGTATCTATCACTCTAATCCCAATATGTTTACTCCCAATCCATTTTTTGATAACTCTTAATACCTTCTTTAAATAATCTTTTTTTGATTTAGCCTTAATAAAAAGTATAAATAATAGGCTGACTGCCTTAGCCTTATCTTTCATGATTTTGTTCTCCATTATTATTCTATGCCTCCCTATCTGCTGGCCATATGTAGCATAATATCCTCATAAAGTAAAGCTTTAAGCTCTTTTAGAGAAAATATGTTATAAATGGCAATATGGATGAATTTGAGGAACAATCAGGTCTGAGCTAAATCCCTTTTATTATTTTGATACCAAGTGATGGCGAGAATAACAAGAATTAAAGCACTACCAATTAGTCCCATAACAATGCCCTCATTTAAGTTAATTAACTGGTAAATTAATACTGGTCCTATAGCAGCCCCTAAATCATTAGCTATGGTATAAGAAGTCATCACAGAAACCGGGCCAGTACTTTTAGCCACATCGGAAGCTAAAGCATCCATTAAAGTGGTTAAGGATGTGGCACAGAGCATAACTAGACAAATAACCCCTATCCAGATTATTAAAGGTACCTTTAGAGTAGTTAAGGTAAAACTTAAAGCAGCAATTAATAACGAACCTATTAATAAAGGCACTCTCCCTCTTATGCCATCGGACCACTGACCTATTCTCGTCGCTAGGAAAGGTTCCCATACCCACCGAGCCGCTTGCAGTATCCCTGCTAAGGCCGTAGAACCCACCACAATGTTTAAAACCTTTATCTCTAAACCAAAATTTTCAGTAATAATGAGACTCAGGGTGGAGTTGATTACCCCCCTATAAAGCATATTAATTATAAAACCTGATGCCAACACCATTAATACTGGCCGTAGCCATAGGTCTTTAATAACTATGGGTTTTTGGGGCACCCTCTCTCCCTCTCCCACCTTTTCCATAAAAAAAACAAAGACAAAACTAAAAAGAGAAAGACCCCCGAAGAATAATGCTGTTTTACCAAAACTTATAAAAACGGGTAATATTCCTCCTAAAAGCATACCAACTAAACTGCCTAGCCGATAAAGTCCATTATAGGTACCCATTAACTGTCCCCGATTATTTTCTTCAGCACATTTTATAACGGTTAATAAGCCCCCTAAACTGAATAAAGCCCAGGCAACACCCCAAATACTTCGGAATAATATCCATAGCCAGAACCTTCCACCCAAGGCATATCCCAAATTTGCAATCACCGCTAAAAAAGTTGCAATAAGAAGACCTGTTTTAATCTCAATCTTACTATATAGAAAGCCAATAAAAGGGTTAAGGGGTAAGCGAATAAATCTATTTATGGAAAGTAACACCCCCACTTCCCACAGGGAGCTTAAACCTGCCTCCTTCCAATAAATAGGCAGGGCGATATATAACATGGAATCAGCTGCTAAACAACAAGCAATTGCTAGGGATACAACAACAATCTGTTTTTTATTCATGGTATTCCCCAATTTTGTATTTATTTGATTAATTCCATAAAGATATCTACCAACTCTGGATCAAACTGACTTCCGGCACCCTTTTTAAGCTCTTTTAGAGCCTCTTCCTTGGTGAGAGCCTCTCGATAAGGCCGTTGATTGGTCATAGCATCAAAGGCATCTACAATTGCTAAAATACGACATTCTATAGGTATTTCCCTTTCCTTTAATTGTAAAGGATAGCCTTGGCCATTCCACCATTCGTGGTGTTTTAAGATCCAATCAGCTATTATGGATAAATCAGGAGAAGATTGAGCAATGCGAAAACCAATCTCACTATGTCTTTCCATTTCCCAGCGTTCTTTTTCATTTAAAGGTCCTGGTTTAAAAAGTATAGTATCTGAAATACCTACCTTACCAATATCATGGAATCTAGCAAAAAGTCGCAAATCGGCAATCGTCCTTTCCGAAAGTCCGATAACCTTGGCTAAATCAACAACCATATCCTGCATTCTATCCGTATGCCCTTCGGTAATATGATCTCTAGCTTCTAAGGCCAGCATCAAGGTTTGAACCACTGCACTGCGATTGCTTTTACTATGATGAAGCTTTTCCCTATTAAGATGATTATCGGCTTCCTTAAATGTATCTGTTATCGAGATTTCGAAATCTTTTTTTGAAGCATAGCCTATGGATATGCTTAGGGGGAAAGTGATATTTGATTTATTATAAGTTTCAACCTTTTCATTAAGTTTAGAACATTTTGCTTCAATTTGTTGCAAAGATAAATATGGAAGTAAAATTGCGAACTCATCCCCGCCAATTCTAGCGATAATACTATTGTTAGAGGTAAAAACCTCCTTAATTATTAGAGCAGCATTCTTTAAAAGTTCATCCCCTTCAAGGTGCCCCAAGGTATCATTAACTAATTTTAAGCCATCGATATCACAAATAATTATAGTGGTTGGTATATTGTCCCGATCAATTTTATCCATATGTTGCTGAAAAAGTGTCCGATTATAAAGCCCAGTTAAAGGATCATGTAAACTATAGAATTTCATTTGTTCAAATAAATGGGCATTATCAATAGCAATTGAGGCCATTTCAGCAAATCTGGTTAAGATCATTAATTCATCATCGCCAAAATCTCTACCCTCTTCAATGAAGGCTAGACCAATAGAACCCTTATATTTTTTATTTACAAGAAGAGGGGCATGAACCACAGCCGCTATCTTATCGAAAAAAGGATCGGGATTCCTTTTAGGCCAATTCCTATAGTCCTTAATAAAAACTGGAGCACCCTTCTGGGTAACTTCACTAACTAATCCTACTCCCCGTGGAACCTTCCTACCTATATCTTGGGAGTAAATTCCTATTCCTAGTTTTCTTACAAAAGCCTGCTCCTGTTCATTGTATAAATATAAAAAGCCATGGGTAGTATTAAATAGTTCTCCGGCCTTAACTACAATATTTTCGAGTAATTCATTTATATCCAACCTATTTAAGAGTCCCAAAGAGATATCATGCAAGGTAAGCAGATAATTATTCTGTTTGTTTATCTGCTCTTCTGTCAATTTTATGCTTTTTATTTGTTTCTCTAGGATTTCATTGGCTTTTTGTAATTCTGAAGTTCTGGTAGTAACCAAATTTTCCAATTG
>JAAZJU010000022.1 GCA_012800195.1 Clostridia bacterium | reverse complement strand
TTAAACTCTTCTTCCTCCTCTGTAAGCATTAGCTGAAGAAATTTTATCTCGTCTCTTGTAAGTTTTTTCATAATAAATTTTCTCCTTTCTAAATGTATGGTAAATAATAAGACACCTTAAGATTTTTAAAATATTCTTCTCCCTGTTCTATAATTTCAAGCCATTGATAGACCAGTCTCGAAAAGTTTTGTTGAAGTGTCCGATGGTTTTTTGCCATCACTTCAACAAAAGTATTCTCAAACTCATAAGCCTGCTTGTCTGGGAATGTTCCTGTATAAGTATTCTTGATTTGATATGCAACCTTACAACTTTCTTCATTTCTTAAGTCATAAAAGCTATTCTCATAGAAAGTTGCAAGTTTCTTAATCCATAACAAACTAATGATGGTCCATCTTTCCTTTGTTTCTGGTTTCTGATTATTCATCTCATTTAGAAATTCCTTAATAGGAATTGTAAAAGAATTAATAAACAAGTCCATATCCTTGTAAAGCTGGATTGGATCCTTTTGTTCCTCAAATGCTCTTACCATTTCTTTTGTTGTCAATCTGTTCATAAAATTTCTCCTACCTTTCTTTCTACAAAATACCTTGTTCTGCAAGACTGAGGTATTTGTCTTCAGCAATTATGAAATGATCCAGTAAATTAATATTAACTGTCCTTAATGCCTCTTTTAGTTTTTTGGTAACATCTAAATCTGCACCACTGGCTTTTAAACTGCCACCAGGATGATTATGTGCTACCATAACACTATTCGCATTCTTATTCAGAACTAATTTAACGATTTCCCTTGTGTAAACTGGTGCTTCGTTAATAGTTCCTTCGATAATTACATCTGTACTTATTATTCTGTTTTGGGAATCAACACAGGTAACAACGAATTTCTCATTGGCAAAACCCTGCATAAGATTCACAAAATATTCTCCAGCTTTAGTAGAACTATTTACTATTTCCTTATCTTTAAAGTTACTTAAGTTTAGCTGTTTGCAGAAATTAAATAGCATATGGATCTTTCTCTCTTGCGACTTCTTAAGTTTCATAGCCCCAAGAAACTTAGGCAAATCTGGTAACCCATACTCATCAATTGCTTTCTTTACAGTTAAAAGTTCTATTCCTGTTAAAGCAGAAATAATATCTTCAATCTGTAAGTCTTCGACATTATAGCAAGCAACTCTTTCATTTAAATACTTTTGATATTCCTTTTCTCTGCTGATAAAATCTCCTGCCAATGCTAATTGTCCATCCACAAAATTCATTTCTTTCCTTTTCATAATTCTTACTCTCCTTCTTATTTTTTTGAAAACAAAAAGGAGCTAAGTTCCACCCAAGCCAAAGACAGACCAAATTACTTCCAACCTTTAAATTAATCCTGCCTTTTAAACTTGCAGTAAAACTGCCCCATTTTTCTTTTAATATTTATATATCATGTTATTAATTTAGGAGAGTTTTTATAACAAATATTTTGAAAAACAAAAAAGCCTTAATTATAAGGCTTTTTTGCAAAACAATATACTCGCAAGGAGATAGAAAGGAGGAGGAATGTATTATATAATTCACTCCTAATATATTTTAATGCAATTTATTATAGTTTTATAACTAAAAAAGGTATTACATTTCTAATTCATAATATTGCATTTCTTGTCTTACTTGTTCTGCTTCTTTCTCCTTTTCTTCTTCATTCTCTTCCTTATCTTTTATAGATTGTTTTTCATCGTTATCATATGTAAAAAGATTGCTCTCCATGTTTTTTGTTAATAAAGCTTCGGCTTCTTTTTCTCCAAAATCTTTAGGATCTATACCTGCTTCTTGCATCTTTTGTTTAACAAAGTCCATATCAGCTAAAATTGACCCCTCTCTCCAGCTTGCAGAGACTTTTAGATAAATCTCTCCGTTTTCGCCCAAAACTGGCTCTATTTCATCAAAAGTCTTAAAAAAGTTTATATCTTTAACTTTGTCAATAAGCTTGTACGCTGGGTGATTTTGTTCTAATTGTGTAAAGTTAATTGGAGCCCCTAAAATTATAGTTTCTTTACTGCCATCTGGATAATTAAATTCTAAATATTCTAACTCCTCCAACTTATTAGTAGAAGTCTTTACCTTTTCAATATAGCTAAGAATCGTAGTCTGAAGACTTTGACTATATTCGTCTACCTGCTCTATATAATCCTTTAATTTAAGATATGAGTTTTGATCTAATAGTAACTCATTTTTATGCAATCCTTTTAGAATTACTTCATCATGCTTTGTAAAGAAATCATCAAAATCTTTTCTATCTTCGACTATATCTTCTAAAGCATTAATAAATTCATTTTTATTTACCGAATAATATACTCCATTCAAAAAATATCCTTTCTTGATTTTATCTGTAGGAACTTCTACAAAGTTTATTTTTTCATAGTCTCTGTTATTATTTAGGATTACTGCTTGATAATATTTTGTTTTTTGATTTGACATAAAAAATCCTCCTTTCAGTTTTTTATTATATTATTAGTTTATGCATATTTATTTACACTTATAATTTTTATTTAATGTTTGATTAGTAGCTTATAGCTTGACCCAGATCAATTATTGGCAAATACATAGCTAAGAAAATAAATCCTACGAATATTCCTAAAAACA
>JAAZJU010000174.1 GCA_012800195.1 Clostridia bacterium | reverse complement strand
TTAGTTCTAGGTGAGGTAGATGCTTAGGGTACAGGAAAGGAGATTGGACCATGGAGTTTTTAAATAATATCTTTGTTTATATAGCTCAATGGCTTAGAGGCTTTTTAGCTTTTTTGGGTTTTACGGGTTTTTGGATTGAAATGTTTATGGCAGTAGTCTATTTGGCAACGATTTTAGGAATATGTACTTTAGTTGCTCTTTTCTATGTCCTGTGGGAAAGAAAATTAGCAGGTTATATTCAATATCGTCCTGGCCCTAATAGGCTTGGTCCCAAAGGTTGGTTCCAAACCATTGCCGATGCTATAAAGCTTTTAACTAAAGAGGATGTAGTTCCCAAAGAAGCTGATAAGGTAGTTCATTTCTTAGCCACTTTATTTATTTTTGTACCGCCGGTTTTAGCTTTAGGGGTAATTCCCTTTGGTCAAGGAATGGCTGCTTTAGACTTAAATCTAGGTGTTTTTTACCTTTTGGCGGTTACTTCCTTATCAACAGTACCTATTTTTATGGCTGGTTGGGGTTCCAATAATAAATATTCCTTAATTGGAACTATGCGGGCTGTAGCTCAAATGGTGAGCTATGAAGTACCCTTAATATTCTCTATGTTAGGAGTTGTTTTATTAGCCGGAACTTTACAGCTTTCGGAAATAGTGGAAAGTCAGTCCACCGTATGGTATGTTTTTTTACAGCCTGTAGCTTTTATAATTTTTTTGATTTGTGCTACTGCTGAGACTAATAGAGCTCCTTTCGATTTACCAGAAGGGGAATCAGAATTAACCGCAGGTATTTATACTGAATATTCAGGAATGAAATGGGCCTTATTCTTTTTGGCTGAATATTGTAATATTTTTGTTGTTTCAGCTATCGGAGTTACTCTATTTTTAGGTGGATGGTCTGGCCCCTTCTTACCGGGTTGGGTTTGGTTTATTTTAAAGACCCATTTGCTTTTCTCCTTTTTTATTTGGATAAGATGGACCTTTCCCCGGATTAGAATCGACCATTTAATGAGTTTTTCTTGGAAGGTATTGGTGCCTCTCTCAATTGCCAATATTATGGTTACTAGTTTGATATTTTATCTCGTTCAGTAAAGTGGGGTGGTAATAAATGTTTGGCAAAGGACTATTAAAGGGATTAGGTGTAACAGGCAGGGTTATCTTTAGAAAAAAGGTTACAGAAAAATATCCTGACGTACAGCCCCAGTTAGCAGAGAGGTGGAGAGGCGGTTTTCAATTAGATGTAAGCCAATGTATAGCCTGTGGTTTATGTGAGAGAAATTGCCCTAATGGAGCTATTAAAATGTCAACCAGTAAGGATGAAAATAACAAAAAACAATTAGCCAGTTATGAGCTTAATTTTTCCTATTGTCTGTTATGCGGTTTATGTGTTGAGGGTTGTCCTAAGCATTGTTTAAGGTTTACCCAAGAATTTGAAAATGCTGTCTATCATAAGGATCAAGTAATTCTTGATTTATTTAATAACCAAAACCTTTCTGCACCAATGTCTACCTATGGTTTGCCTGGAAAGAAAGAGGTTGAATCAGAAAGGGAGGAAAAATAGTATGGAACTTTCTAGCTTAGCTTTTTGGATATTAGCTACCATGATCATAATTTCTGGGTTAGGGGTAGTGTTCCTAAAAAATATAGTCCATAGTGCTTTAGCTTTGATTGCTACCTTTATTGGAGCTGCGGGTATATACCTCACTCTCCACAGTGAGTTTCTGGCTGCCATCCAAGTCCTAATTTATGCTGGAGCAATAGCTATCTTGATTGTCTTCGGGATTATGTTAATTACTAAAGGTGAAGGGAAAATGGGTGAAACTAACTTATTTGGCAAGTATAAGATTTCCGCTGGGATAGTGGTCTTAATTATGGTTTCCTTGGTTTCCTATTTAGTATTACAAACCCCATGGCAAATAACCACTGAATTAAATGAAAGTCTAATGAGCGATATTGCTAAATTAATTTTCTATGATCATGTGGTAGCCTTTGAACTGGCAGGAGTCTTACTGACAGTGGCTATGATAGGAGCAATTATGATTGCCAGAGGGGTGAAGAAAAATGGGTAGTATAGGCTTATATCATTACTTAATTTTAAGCACCTTACTCTTTGGGATAGGACTTTATGGGGCTTTAGTTAAACGTCATGCTATTAGTGTTCTGCTTTGTATAGAATTAATGTTAAACTCCGTAAATATCAATTTAGTAGCTTTTAGCAGGTTCTTAATCCATGGGGATAATGTGGGCCAATTATTTGCAATATTTATTATTGTAGTTGCCGCTGCAGAAATAGCTATCGGTTTAGCTATCTGTATTGCCCTTTACCGTGGAAAGCAAACCATTGAGTTAGAAAAATTCAACCTATTAAGATGGTAATAATGAAGTTTCACTTTATATGTCAAGAAAATGAGGTGAAGTAATGATAGATTACTTTTGGGTAATGCCCTTTCCCCTGATAATAACCTTATTTATTACCCTCCTAGTAGGAAGAAAACTGGGTGAGAGGGTAGCCATTATAGGGGTAATAGGTGCTTTAAGTTCTTTTTTTCTAGCATTATCTATGTTGCCTCAGGTAATAGATGGTGCAACTAAAGAAATGCAATTTGCCTGGTTTTTGGATATTAAACTAGGTTTTATAATTGATCCCTTGACTATCTTGCTTTTGACAGTAGTTTCTTTTCTGGCCACATTAATTCTTATTTATGCCTACGGGTATATGCGTGATGAAAAGGGTCAAGTAAGGTTTTTCGTCTTTGTGCAGTTATTTACATTTTCCATGCTTAGTGTGGTTATGGCCGATAATTTACTCCAAGCCTTTATTTTTTGGGAGATAATGGGTTTGTGTTCCTATTTATTAATCGGCTTTTGGTTCCAAAAACCTTCAGCTGCTAGAGCCGCTAAAAAGGCTTTTTTAACCACCAGAGTGGGCGATGTATTCATGCTAATTGGTATTTTGATTTTATATACCAATTTACATTCTTTTAACTATAACGAAATTTTTAGTACTGTAAGTCAAGGACAGATAGATAAATTTTGGTTAACCTTAGCCACCTTATTTATTTTCGGTGGTGTAGTTGGAAAATCCGCTCAATTTCCCTTACATGTTTGGTTGCCTGATGCAATGGAAGGCCCAACTCCTGTTTCAGCCTTAATTCATGCAGCTACCATGGTTAAAGCGGGTATTTATTTAGTTGCAAGACTTTATCCTTTATACCAGTTAACACCTCTTACCCTAGAGATTATGGCTATTATTGGGGCTATTACTGCTTTAGGTGCAGCTTTAATGGCTATGGTAGCTAAGGACTTTAAACAAATCCTAGCCTTTTCAACTTTGAGCCAACTGGGTTTTATGGTGGTGGCTTTAGGAACCTTAGGCTATGTTGCTGCTATCTTACATTTAGTAAACCATGCTTTTTTCAAAGCTCTGTTATTCTTAGGCGCTGGTTCAGCTATCCATGGGGCAGGTACCAATGATGTTTGGCAAATTGGAGGTTTATTTAAGTATCAAAAGGTAACAGCCATAACCATGTTACTAGGGACTCTATCTATTTCCGGAATACCTCCCTTCAGTGGTTTCTGGAGTAAGGATGAAATCTTAATTTCTGCCTTTCAGCATGGTCATCCTTTAGTGTTTTTGTCTTTAATTATAGCTAGCTTTTTAACGGCCTTTTATATGTTTAGATTATATTATTTAGTATTTACCGGTGAAAAAAGATC
>JAAZJU010000173.1 GCA_012800195.1 Clostridia bacterium | reverse complement strand
TTGCTGGTGTCTTAGGACTAATGATAGGGTGCTTTATGGTCTTCCTTTTGGAATATCTCAATCAAACTATTAAATCAGCTAAGGATGTAGAGAGACATTTGCATCTAACTACCTTGGGAGAAATTCCAGCTTTTGAAGGTGAGGAAAGAGGTAAGAAAAAGGGACCAATTAATCCTTTAAGGTTAAAACAAAATGGACGAGGTAAACGCCTGAAACAATCTGATAATTTAATTGCTCAAAGTGATCCTAAAGCTCCTGCTTCGGAAGCCTATCGATCTTTGCGGACCAATATTGGTTATCTGGGGATTGATCAAAAAATTAAGGTTATCCCTCTGACTAGTGCAAGTCCCACTGAAGGGAAATCTACGACCTGTGCCAATTTGGCTATTAGTATGGCTCAAGCAGGCAAAAAGGTGCTTTTGGTGGAAGCTGATTTGCGAAAGCCTAAAGTGCATCACTATTTCAATGTACCTAATGATGTGGGCTTGGTACAAATTCTCTTGGATGAATTACCTTATGAAAGGGCAATCAAGAAGGCAACTGATCAACCAAATCTTGATTTAATCTGTGCTGGTTTTATTCCGCCTAATCCTGCGGAAATCTTAGGCTCGAAAAAGATGAGCCAACTAATCGAAACCTTAAGACCTCTTTATGATTTAATCATTTTAGATACACCACCGGTGGGGCAACTGACTGATGCAGCTATCATAGGTAAAATGACCGATGGGATGATTTTGGTAGTAGCATCTGGGGAAACAAATATTGACCTGGCTAAGTTTGCTAAAACAAACTTAATCCAAGCAGGTGTCAATATCCTAGGTGTGGTGCTGACTAAGATCGACAAAAAAGCAGGAGGTGCCTATTATTACCGGTATTATCAATATGATCAATACTATTATAAAGAGGGTTAGGTAAAATTAACTGGGCAACTCTGATGCAACAGGAGAAGACCAAATTAAGTTAAGATTATATTAAGAGGAGGAATAATTATGAGTCTTTTTAGACAAACCAGATGGAAAGGTATAAGGTTGGTAATGGCCTTAGTTCTGATGTTGGGTCTAATCTTCCCTGGCTCAGCTATGGCGGCAAAGGATTGGGAAGGGCATTGGGCTGAAGGGGTTATCGAGGCTTGGCTAGAGCTGGGTTTAGTTAGTGGTTATGAAGATGGTAGCATTCAACCTAATAAGAGCATTTCTCGGGCAGAGTTTATGGCTTTTGTTAATCGGGCCTTCAATTTTACCGAAAAAACAAGTGCTCAGTTTAAGGATGTATCCTCCAGTGATTGGTATGCTGAAGTGGTACAAAAAGCAGTGGCAGCTGGCTACATAGCAGGCTATCCCGAAGGAACCATGAAACCTAATAATAATATTACTCGTATGGAAGCCGCTGCAATCTTGGCTAGAATTACTGGAATATCAGCAAATGAAGGTGCAACTCGCAAATTCACTGATCAAGGACAGATCCCCCAATGGAGCAAGGGAGTAGTAGGGGCTGTAGCCCAATCATCTTTGATGGTTTGCTATCCAGATGGTAGCTTTATGCCAGCTAAAGAAATCACTCGGGCTGAAGCAATAGCAGCCTTAAATAAAGCCAGGAATATTTTAACAACTTTCGATAAAGCGGGAACTTATGGCCATGCAAGTGCCACCCAGACTTATAGTGGTAATGTAGTAGTAATGGTGCCAGGTGTAACCTTGCAAAATATGGTCATCAAGGGGAACCTAATATTAGACAAAGGTATTGGCGAAGGGGATGTAACCCTCAATAATGTTACTGTTGAAGGAGATACCTTTGTACGTGGTGGTGGAGCTAACAGTATCCATATTAATGGCGGTCAATATAAGAATATTTTCATTGAAAAACAAGACGGCCGAGTTCGCATTGTTGCAACCAATGCCGAAGGTGTTCGGGTAGTTATGGAAGCACCTGATATTAAGGGCAATGAAATAATCCTAGAAGGTGATTTTGAAAGTGTTGTAGTTAATACTCCTGAAGTAAAGGTTACAGTCCAGGGTGAAACCACAATTAAGAATTTGGAAGTTACAGAGAAAGCTACAGCTACTAGTATTAACTTAAATAGTGGTGTAAAAGTAGAAAAAGCTGTTCTTGAAACCAAGACAAGTGTTACTGGACAGGGTACTATCACAGAAGCCACAGGAAGCGGAGCTAAGGATTCAACCTATGAGAAAGAACCTACTATTATCAAGGATGAGGATCAACCTACAACACCGATTATTGGGGGCGGTGGGGGAGGAGGTACTCCTGCCTTAACTGTTAGTAAAATAAGATTTATCTTAGCAGATAAACCTGAAGAGACTACATTAGAAGGTTTAGACAATGATACAAGAGTGAAAGGGATTAGTTTTGATATTAATGCAGAAGGCACTATCCTAACAGTAACTGGAATTAAGTTGGCAAATGGCTCAACAATTGGCTATGATTTCACTAAAAAATTTGCAGATAAGGCTGGTGAAGTAACCTTCTCAGAACTTTTAAATAAAGAAAGTATTAGCCTAGGGGATTTAAGAGGCTTCTTTGGTAATCAGTTTACTATCCAAGGGACCTTGAGTCGCAGTGGATATCGAGACTACAAAGATTTTGAAGTAGAGCTAGGCGAAGGTGGCGAGACTTATACAAATGATTGGGTCAGTCTAACCCTTGATGGTGACATTTTGAAAGCAAAAATCAAAGCGGATCAAGGGAATGTCTTGCTAAAGGACATTGGCATTCTTAATTTCTTTAACAGTACTTTTAATGAATTGCCTGCCAAAGTGAAAATAAGAAATACTGAGTATGATGTCACAACACAGGCTGCTGCTATCAAAGATGCTTTGGTTGAAGCTGCTGATGTTTCTACTTGGCTTGAAATGAAGATAAGTGATTTGGTGGGCATGGATCTTCAAATGCAGAGGACAGGCTCTACAGTTTGGTATACTATAGAAGTAATCGAGTAACTTAAATCTAAAAAAGGTACAATTAGTAGCTAATTGTACCTTTTTTAACCATATTATAGGGAACAGATATTATATGAAACTTTTACTTAGAATTTCAATTAGAATTAGCCCTTTCCTCTATATGGGCTTGATTTGGTTTTTATCTAGCCATCCCAGTGATGCTATTATTGATACAGGCTTTTCCTTTGATAGCTTGCTTAAAGAAGCCTTGCATCTTATTGAATTTGCTATTCTTTATATTTTATTGATTATGGCTATTCTTACTTTTGGTGAATTAGCCTCTGGAGCAAGCAGACTTGCAGCTATTTGGGCTATAGCCTATGGGTTTCTAGATGAGTTTCATCAATATTTTGTGCCTTCTCGTTCGGCTACAGTAATTGATTTAGTTAAAGATACCGTGGGGGTATTAATAGTGTATTATTTGGTTAAAAAGTATTATTTTGGCCCTAGGGATAACAAAATCAGTGTTAGCTCCCATAGGATTGCTGCATATTTATCTCCTAATGCAAGGGATTTGCAGGATATGGAAGA
>JAAZJU010000172.1 GCA_012800195.1 Clostridia bacterium | reverse complement strand
CTTCTCCTCCCCTAATTTCCTCGCATATAATTTCTCCATCCACCATTTGGATAATTCTGTCAGCATAATTAGCTACTTCCATATCGTGGGTTACCATAACTAAAGTTTGACCCTTTTCTTTAACCATAGTTGTCAACAACTCCATTATTTCCCTGGTAGTCCTAGTATCTAGATTCCCTGTAGGCTCATCAGCAAAAAGAATCTTAGGATTATTTATCAAAGCTCTAGCAATACTAACCCTTTGTTGTTGACCACCACTCATTTGATTAGGCTTGTTTTTCATCCGATCTCCTAGCCCCAGAGTCTTTAGAATTTCTACTGCCCTTTTATTTCTTTCCCTGACATTGACCCCTTGTAAAACTAAAGGTAAGGCAGCATTTTCCAGAGCAGTCAAGGCTGTTAAAAGGTTATAATGTTGAAAGATAAATCCCATATGTTTGCGCCTAAAGCTGGCCATATCCTTTTCCCGCACCTTATTAATAAGCACTCCATTGATAAGAATTTCACCTTTGGTAGGTCTCTCTAAGCCAGACATCATATGTAATAAGGTAGATTTACCACTACCAGAAGTTCCTACTATAGCTAAAAATTCTCCGCTCTCGATCTTTAAATCCACGCCATTTAAGGCACTAATTATTTCGCTACCTACACGATATTTTTTGGTTAAGTTTTTTACTTCTATAATAGATGCCAAGTATGTACACACCCCCATCCCTTGTTAGATTTTCCTTTAAAATTTCACATACTTCTTCTTTACTTTATGACGACTAATTAGTGCTTAATGTTTCAAACTATTATAACATTTTTACATAAATTTTCTTAATTGCTTGTGATTATTAATAAATTCTTAAGAAACTCATAATATGTATTAATTTACCCTTCAAAATTATTCTGTGAAATTTTGCTATTGACAGGGTTTTAAGAACATGATATATTTCTTGAAAAGCAAAAATCATATAATTTTTTAGACTACTATGAACAATTAAATAATATACTTCTCTTATCCAGAGTGGTGGAGGGAACTGGCCCTATGAAACCCGGCAACTGGCCTAAATTTTAGGTGCTGTGCTAATTCCAGCAGATTAATTTAAAAATCTGGAAGATAAGAGTGCGCTCAGTGAGATTTTGCCCACTTTTATTTTCTATATAAAAGTGGGTTTTATTTTTAATAACAAAGCTTCATTGCCCCACTTTGTTATTAGAATTTTAAATATTATTTTAAGGAGGAACTTAAATGAAAAGAAAATTAGTTTTACTTACTTTAACCTTGCTCTTAGCTTTGGTAGTCACTGGCTGTGGAGGTACTTCCAACGACAGCCAAGAAGGGCAAAAAATTACCGTTGGAGTTACTGGTGGTCCCCATGAAAGGATAGCTGAAAAAGTAAAAGAACTAGCTCTAGAGGAAGGTATTGAAATTGAAGTAGTTGTTTTTAATGATTTTATTCAACCTAATCTACAATTGGCAGATGGTGCTCTCGATATCAATAGCTTCCAACATGAACCTTTTTTAAATAAATTTATGGCAGACAGAAATTTAAAACTTTCTGTTATCGGTCAGACCATTAACTTCCCCATGGGCATCTTTTCTGACAAGGTAGAAAATGTTGCCGACCTGAAACCTGGTTCTAAAATTGGCCTACCTAATGACCCTACCAATAGAGCTAGAGGATTAATTCTCTTAGAAACTGCAGGATTAATCAAGTTGAAAGAAGGGGTAGGAGTAGAGGCAACTCTCCAGGATATAGCAGATAATCCCAACAATTATGAATTAATTGAATTAGAAGCTCCTATGCTTTTAAGAACTTTACCCGACTTAGGCTTGGCAGCAATTAATACCAATTTTGTTATTGATGCAGGCTTGGACCCCCTTGAAGAATCCATTTTCTTAGAACCTAAGGATAACCCTTGGGTTAATGTAATAGTAGTTAGAGAAGGGGAAGAAGACAATCCTTTATACCAAAGATTTGTAGAGATTTATCACTCTGATGCCGTTAAGGAATTTATTACAGAGACCTTCAAGGGTCATGTTATTGCAGCTTGGTAAATAAAGTGAGCGAGTAGGCTAGAAAACATTTTAAAAAGTAGAAGAAGCAAACAGAAAGACTGTAAAGTGGTGGAGGAGTGGGCCCTAAGGTTCACTCTCCTTCTACCTTGTTTAAAGGGGGAGATGATCTAAGACATGATAGAGATTACAGATTTATATAAAACTTATAAAACTTCTGAAGGTACGGTTGAGGCTCTTAAAGGCATTAACCTCAAAGTAAAAAAGGGAGAAATCTTTGGGGTAATTGGCTTTAGTGGTGCTGGTAAAAGCTCCTTAATCCGTTGTATTAATATGTTAGAAAAACCAACTTCGGGAAGTGTACTAGTCAATGGAGTGGAGATGACCACCTTAAAGCCTAAAGAATTACGCCAAGCGAGAAGAAAAATAGGTATGATTTTTCAGCATTTTAATCTTTTAGAAACAGCTACTGTCTTTGAAAATGTGGCTGTCGCCTTAGAATTATCTAAGACCCCTAAATTGGAAATTGAGAAGAAGGTTAATAAGCTGTTAAAGATTGTAGGTTTAGAGGATAAGATTCATAATTACCCTAGCCAACTTTCTGGGGGACAAAAACAAAGGGTGGCTATTGCTCGGGCTTTAGCCAATGATGTGGAGGTTTTACTTTGTGATGAAGCTACCTCCGCCTTAGATCCTCAAACCACAGAATCAATTTTGGACCTTCTCCTGGAGATAAATAAGAATTTAAATATTACTATCCTTTTAATCACCCACGAAATGAATGTAATCAAAAAGGTTTGTGATAAGGTGGCCGTTATCGAGGATGGAGAAATTATCGAAATGGATAGTATAGTCAACATTTTTACTAACCCACAACAGCCCACTACCCGTAATTTTATTAAAAGCATTATGGAAGAAGACTTGCCTAGCAATTTAATTGATAAATTACGCAAAAGGGATAGGAATTATAAGTTAGTTCGCTTAACCTTTTTAGGCTGTAGTGCAGCCCAACCCATCCTGGCTAAAATTGCTAAGGATTTGCCCCTTAGTCCCAATATCCTAAGCGGCAATATTATTCAGGTTAAAGACGAAACCTTAGGTAGATTAACTATTGAATTAACAGGGAATCGAGAGCATATAAATCAAGCCATTCAAATGTTAGAAAATGTAGGGGTTTTAACGGAGGTGATAGAAGATGGTGGAAACTAGCAGCTTTTGGGATGTGATTATTTTAGAAGCCAATCGGATTATCCCTCTATTAATCCAGGCAACCTATGAAACCTTTATTATGACTTTTATTTCCTTGAGTATAGCTGCCATCATTGGTATACCTCTGGGAGTTCTTTTAGTAATAACTCGACCTAATCATATTTTAGAACAAAAAGGGGTCTACCTTATCATTAACGGTCTTATCAATATGATTAGAGCTGTTCCCTTTATTATTCTTTTATTTGCTATTATTCCCTTTACTAGATGGGTTGCAGGTACTACCATCGGCATCAGAGGGGTTATCGTGCCCTTGGTAATTTTCACTTTCCCCTTTATTGCCCGGATAACAGAATCAGCCCTTTTGGAAGTTAACAGAGGAATTATTGAAGCCTTTTTAGCCATGGGAGCTACTCCCCTGCAGATTATACGAAAAGTTCTGCTTAGAGAATCACGGTCAACTATGGTCTTAGGTCTAACCATGGCCATTATTAATTTAATTGGTGCCTCAGCTATGGCTGGTATGGCTGGGAGTGGCGGACTGGGGGACCTGGCTATTCGCTTTGGCTATCAACAATACGATTGGAAAGTGATGTTAGCTACCGTAATAGTTTTGATCATTATTGTCCAAGGACTTCAGGGAATTGGGAACTTTATTGCAAATAAGCTAAAAAAATAAGCTCTTTATTAACATACTCTCTGGCAATCTCATATAATATCTCACCAAGAATTAATGAGGTGAGAGAATGTTACTGAGAAATTCTAGGAGTGCCTATATTGAAATTGATTTATTAAGACGGCAGCTACACTTTTATCAAGGTTCAAGGTTAGTTAGTACCTATCCTATAGCTATAGGCAAACCTTCAACCCCTAGCCCAATTGGCAACTGGCATGTAGTTAATAAAAAAATTCTTACCTATCCTAGCGTTTTTGGAACTCGCTGGATGGGCTTAAATAATCCAGGCTATGGAATTCATGGCACTAATAACCCCAGCTCCATTGGCACTGCAGCCTCCTTGGGTTGTATTAGAATGCATAATCATCATGTAGAGGAGTTGTTTCCTCTGGTAAGCATCGGCACTCCAGTAACTGTCCATAACGGTTCAAAAGCGCCCTTAAACCTTGCAACTGAGCCTAAGGTAGAACCTAGAATAAGACCTACAGTTACTCCAGAGGAACCAGTAAATCCCTCTGTTCGAACTTATACCGTAAAGCCTGGTGATACCTTCTGGGATATTGCCAAACGCCTGAATATCCCCTTAAATCAACTAGTCAAGGCCAATTTAAATCTCAATCCTAATAATCTTCAGATTGGCCAAATAATAAATCTCCCCTTAGATTAAAAGCGTAACCATTAATTGGTTACGCTTTTGTTTTAACTTCGAAACTATTTTTTTCTGGCCTTCCATTTAGGAACAATGGGTAGCTCTTCATATTCATTTTTCATTAAGCCTAAAATCCAAAGGTCAACATATTTTCCCTCCATAAAGGAATGGTTTCTTAAACGACCTTCCCCTTTGAAGCCAAAATTAAGGGCAGATTTTAAGCCTAATTTATTATTATCATGAACATGGAGATAACATTTTTCAAATCCTAATTTGTAAAATACTAAATCTAATAGAACTATCATCATATCTATCCCGTAACCAGCTAAACGTTTGTCCTTTTCCCCTATGCCTAAAACGATTTCTGCGTTACCATTTTGGCGATCGATATTTCTTATACAGGCTACCCCAATAGGTTCACTATCGGCTTTACGCAAGACTATAAAATCAATACTTTCAGCTTTAGGGTTATCCAATGTACCTTTTGATCTAATATTATCAATAATAACCTCTAAAGATACAGAGGAATAGGCATCATAATGCTGACGGAATTCCTTATCTAAAAACCACTTTTGCAAAATACTAGCGTCTTTCTCTTCTGGTGGACGCATGATTATTTTACGCCCTTTCCACATAACCTACACCTCACTTATAAAAACTTTTCTTACTTTCTATCTCAGTAGTGTACTTCTAAATGCCACCTTTTATCTCTTCTAGTATTTTACTATATAATCCTGCTTCTATACTAGTTTTCCAGCAATTTAGTTTCTTTAAAATCTAGTTAGGTATTGATCAAGTTCCCATTGATGAACCTTGGAGCGATAATCGTTCCATTCTAAGGTTTTAGCTTCAATATATACTTTAGAAGCATGTTCACCCAAGGCATTTTTCATAGAGTCATCCTTTTTTAATTCTGCAATAGCTTCTATAAGAGATACAGGCAAACTCTCTATATTTGCTGCCATTCTTTCTAAATCTGTCATCTCATTGATATTGGAGTTCACAGGCCTAGGAGGAGCAATTTTATTTTCAATTCCATTTAGACCAGCATGTAAAATCGTAGCCAAAGCAAAATAAGGATTACATGAAGGATCAGGACTTCTTAATTCAATTCTAGTGGATTCTCCCCGTTTGGCTGGAACCCTAATGAGAGGACTCCTATTCCTGGCAGACCAAGCAATATAAACAGGAGCTTCATAACCTGCAACCAGTCTTTTATAGGAGTTAACTATGGGGTTAGTAATTGCTGTAATAGCTTTAATATGATTCATAACCCCTCCCATAAAATGATATGCAGTTTGAGATAATTGGTCCTTACCCAGAGGGTCATAAAAAGCGTTACCCTTCAATTCATCAAAAAGAGATAGATTAGTATGCATCCCAGAGCCAGCAATGCCATAAACAGGCTTAGGCATAAAGGTAGCATGTAATCCATGACGTTGGGCAATATTTCTTACTACATATTTAAAAGTCATAATTGCATCGGCCGCTTTAACAGCCTCATTATATTTAAAACCGATTTCATGTTGTCCTGGGGCTAATTCATGATGGGAAGCCTCTACCTCAAAACCCATTTTTTCTAGATTTATAACCATTTCTCTTCTGGCATTCTCTCCTAAATCAACAGGAGTTAAATCAAAATATCCTGCTTTATCATGGGTAATAGTGGTAGGTACTCCTTCATTGTCCGTATGGAAAAGAAAAAATTCACATTCTGACCCAACATTCATCGTATAACCCATGTTTTTGGCCCTTTGGGTAGCTCGCTTTAGGATATAACGGGGATCCCCCTCAAAGGGCGTTTTATCGGCCTTGTAAACATCACAAATCAGTCTTGCCTCTGCCCCCTTTTGAGACATCCAGGGAAAAATCACAAAGCTATCAGGATCCGGTATTAAGTACATATCGGATTCTTCGATGCGTACAAAGCCTTCGATAGATGAACCATCAAACATTAATTCTCCCGCTAAAGCCTTCTCTAACTGCCTACTGGTGATAGCTACATTTTTAAGAACCCCGAACATATCCGTAAATTGCAATCTTATAAATCTGACATCATATTCTTTGACTAATCTTAAAACATCTTCATTTGTAAAATTAGGCATCATATACCTCCTTAAAAAATAAGGCACTCAAAAAAACAGTATTTACCCATCTGTTTCTTTGAGCACCATTGCTCCGAAATTATACCATTTTACTTTATTATAAAATCTTTAGAAGTATTAGTAAAGAAAATTCACTAACATATTTTATCATTTATTCCATGAGAATAATGGCTTCCGCCACTTTTTTAAGTTGTGTCCGCTTCTCCATGCTAGTTTTTCTCATTCTTTCATAAGCTTCCCCTTCACTTAGATTATACTTCTTCATTAAAATGCCTTTGGCCTTTTCCACAATTTTTCTTGTCTCTAGAGCCTCTTTTAAACTTTCTACTTCTCTTTCTAAACCTATCTTGCTTTCATACTGTAAAAAGGCTAGTTTAATGGTGTTGATCAATTGATACTGGGTAATTGGTTTTATTAATATACCAAAGAGGGAAGCGGGGGGATTTTCTCCAGTATCTACTGGATAATTGGATAAGATAACCACTGGCCCCAATTTTTCATCGGCAATTACTTTAGCTAATTGTATTCCATTAAGACCTGATAAATCGTTGTCAATTATACTTAAGGCAATCTGTTGCGTACGCAAAGCACGGAGGGCGGCAAAAGCATCTTCCACAATACTGCTTACATGATAACCATGGGAGGATAAGATCTTTTTAATTTTGTTCCCTGTTTGTGTTGTTCTTACTGCAATTAAGATGTTATTTTGCAAGATTTTACCTCCCCCTTTTTGATATCACCATTATAATTTATTATACCAGAGAACAAAAGCATTTGATGTTTTATGCCTTAAGGTTTTCTTACCCTTTTTAATTTAGAATCAAAAGTGGCCACAAAGCTATGTGGCCACTAACTGCTATTTAACTAAATATTTTAGCTAGAACGGAGAAGGAATTTTCAAGCCATTCAAATATTTTAAAACTAAAGCTAATTTGAATTTTTTCTGAACTTTCCTTAGCAGGGGTTAATTCTTCTCCTGGCCCAGGGGCTTTAGTATCCACAAAGCACAGAGGAGGAAATAATACACACCACCAATTTGCCCCTTGCCCCTCACCAATAATCACCCTTACCGCTTCATAAGTACCAGCAGGTAAACTAAAGCCGTTCCCATAATATTTTGTGGGGAAGCTAAAATTTCCGTATTGGGCTTTAACTTCATAATTACTACCTAAAGCCAAAACTGCTTCCTGACCAATCCTAGCAATTTCATCTAAGTTATTAGTTAAGATCCCTCTGGTTTCTTCTATGCTCTGAGAATGGATAAACTTGTGTTCTATTTCTTCCACCAGGATATCTTTCACTTTATACTTTAAGGCCTGATCTTCAGGGGTATCACTATTAGCTAAAACATGGAACCTAATATACTCTTGGTCTGGAATATAAAGGGTCTCCTGGCCCTGCCCTCTTATTCCACAAAGGGTAATACTTACTATAATTGTTAAAGTTAAAAGTACTATTAATTTTCTTTGCATTTTTACTCCTCCTCGCAACCTCTTATCCAGAGTATTGCCAGGAAAATTGTTCCTTATTCATAATTTAGTAAAAAATTATAGATAAGTGGACATGCATTCAGCTTAGAAGTCTAGCTAGTTGGTCAGTATCACGAGTGAATCTCCTGGGATGTGTGAACGATAAAAGCAATCTTTCAGGATGTGTCACTGTGCTAAAGAAATCTAACAAGTAAAATTACCTGTCAGACAATCTAACAGGGAATGCTTGCTTGTCAGATATGTCTAGACATTATTAGCTTTCCCACTAAAAAAGAGAGGGGTTCCCCTCTCTTTTTTAGCCTTTTCCTACTACGCAAGGAATTCTAATTACTTGCCCTATTCTTAAGTTATTGGGATTGATCCCTGGGTTTGCAGCTAAAATTTGTTGCCAAGTTAGACCAGGTATTCTATCTTGGAAGCTCATTGCAATCCTAAATAAGGTGTCACCAGGCTGGATTGTATAATCTATAAATCCGCTGGGTGGGCAAACAGTAGGTTCTAAAGTGGGAGGACAAACTGTTGGCCTAGCTGTTGGTTTAGGTGGTCTTGGTCTATCTTCAATATCCACTACCACTTCAATATCCTCTAATTTGAAGGCCCTGACACAAACCTCAATGATCACAATAGCCCGCAGGTTCTTAGTTTTACAAGGTTCACCGTCAACTTTTAAGTCAGTATATTCGATTCTAGTATCTACATCTACCATAGTGTTGCGTTTTACGCCGTCAAAGTGAACAAAGGTTGTAAAGGGAATATTTGCATTGGTTTCTCTAAGTAAATGATCCAAGCTACAATCAATATAGTAGCCTTGAACATGAACGGTGCCCTTTACTACTACCTTATTTTCAATTTGTTCATGTTTTACATTTCTTAAAGTAGCATGTAAGTTTCTTGCTTTTTTAACCTGTTGGTCTGCTTCTAAGGTAGCTGATACATTTTCTTGACGACACTTGCGGTCAATAATGTTCTCAACTCTAATCCTCTTCTTAATAGCCCTAGCACCTTCAACATCAATTACAATATTTAATCGTTTTAATTCAGTTACTTTTACGAATACTTGTAAAATACAGGTTTGTTTTACTTTCATGCTATGCTCATGATGTTTGTGTTCATGGATAAGATTTGCTTCACAGAATTCCACTTTACATCTGGTGAAAACATCCATTCCAGGTCTTGCTCCTGGTATTTCAATTACTACTGAAAACTCTTCATCAAAGGTAGCGCCGTGAACAGTATCATGGTGAGTATCAACGAAGAAAATTTGTTTATGCAATACACCTTTTACAAATACTCTGTCATCGACTATCTCTGTTTTAAGATCTCTACAAACAGCATCTACATCATAAATTTTCCGAGCTGGACGAGGAAGCATAACTTCTTGAGATACAGTTACTTGTTTCTCATCTTCACCAATTACATGCTCAACAGAAAATCTTTCTTTAATTGGAGTAATTCCAGGACCTCTAACATCAGTGACAACATCAATTTGAACCAGTTTAACAACCTTAACATTGATACTTAATACTGCATTTTGGCTCACAGTTTTTGTTGGGAAACCACCTTGCCCAGGACTAACATTAATATCTGCAATTTGAGCATTTAACATTGCGTCCATACCTGGTCTTACGCCGTCCATATGGACAAAATCAGTGAACTCTTCCCTCATAACTGTAAATTCTTTTACAACATCTTCGCCTTCCTCAATATAGAAAATCTGCTTATGCAAGGCCCCCTTAACAACAACTTTATTGGGAAGTATTTCAGCTGAAAGTTCTACAATATCCGCTACTACATCTACTATTTTTCTTACTTTGCAAGGCAATTCAATGGTACGCATAACATTTATAGTGGTATTTTCTTCAGCTATTACTTGTTGGACTTTTATCCGTTCTCTATCAACAACAATATTTCTACCCATAAAATTAAATTCCCCCTTTCAGAATTTCTCAGTTTAGTATATGCTGACCAACAATAAGTGTGTATGAAATTTATCCGCTTAAGCTACTATATGGTATGTTTTAGACATCTAAATGTGCCAAAAAGGGGGAATGAAAAAACGACATTTCCCAGGAAATGTCGTCAAATCTTATGCTTTTTCATTAAATAAAACATCTTCTCCATCTTTTTTAACCGTTAAAACCACTTGTTCAGTAATAATATCTGCATACGTAAAGGAGATACGGCGTTCAATAGATTTTTCATTTATCCTCACTACAAATATGTTAGGATAGGTACTTTCTAAAACTCCAGTTTTTTCAATTACCTTTTTACGGCCCCGATTAGCTTTAACCTTAATATGGGACCCAATATAGGGCTCTAGGTCTTGCTTTATTTCCGATAATATCTTGCGTGCAGACAAATACCTCACCTTCTTTCCCCTAATAAACACGTATCCATTATACCATCTAGAGGTTGCTCTGTCAAATGTAACAAAATATTATACAGGAATACCATTTAGAATGTCAATAACTTAAATTGTCTTAATATGGCGATTTAGGGTAGCCCATTCTCAATCTTCCCCTAGTTTCTAT
>JAAZJU010000171.1 GCA_012800195.1 Clostridia bacterium | reverse complement strand
TGTAATTGAAGAGTTGGCCAATGATTTTGTGGGTAAAGCTAAGGTAGCAAAATTAAATGTTGATGAGCAAGGTAAATTGGCTCAACAATATGGCGTAATGAGTATTCCTACACTGGTTCTTTTTAAAAACGGTAAAGAGGTTCAAAGAGTAGTAGGATTTAGACCCAAAGCTGAATTAGCTAAACTTATTGAAGAAGCTTAAAATTAACTAGCAAAAGAACGGTGCTTTTCTATCCGCAAAGGAGGTAAAAGCGCCGTTCTTGTTCTTTTTAGAGGATTAAAGAAGCTTTCAACGAAATAATGAATTATTATAATCTGGATACAATAAAAAATGTAGGTGAAGATGATGGATCTTTTTTTTAATTTAAAAAACACTAATTTAAAAAAAGCAGAACCTTTAGCTGCTAGAATGCGACCCGTAAAACTAGAGGATGTAGTGGGACAAGAAGAAATATTAGCTCCAGGTAAACTTTTAAGAAGAGCTATAGCAACTGATACCCTAAATTCGGTTATTTTTTATGGACCCCCAGGTACTGGAAAAACAACTTTGGCTAATGTAATTGCCAATGTTACCAAAAGACATTTTGAAAAGATTAATGCCGTTACCTCTGGCAAAGAGGAGATAAAAAAGTTAATTAATGAAGCAACAGAAAGATTAGGTTTGGATAATAAGAAAACGATTGTTTTTATTGATGAAATTCATAGATTTAATAAAGCTCAACAAGATGCCTTATTACCCGCCGTTGAGGGTGGCATTATAGCTCTAATCGGTGCAACTACTGAAAATCCATATTTTAGTGTAAATTCAGCTTTATTGTCACGATCCCTAGTTTTTAAACTTAATCCTTTAATAGAAGCAGATATCAAAGAGTTATTAAAAAGGACTCTAAATGATACTGAAAGAGGATTGGGTAATTATAATATTAGCATAAGTGATGAAGCAATCACCCACTTAGCTAATTCTGCTCAGGGTGATGCTAGAATTGCCTTAAATGGTTTAGAATTAGCAGTATTATCAACCAGCCCTAATGCTCAAGGCGTTAGAGTAATAGATTTAAAAACAATAGAAGAGAGCATTCAAAAGCCCAAAGTTCTTTATGATAAAAATGGCGATCAACATTATGATGTAATCTCTGCTTTTATTAAAAGCATGCGAGGCTCTGATCCTGATGCAACTCTGCATTATTTGGCCCGTATGCTAGAAGCTGGTGAAGATCCTAGATTTATTGCTAGGCGAATAGTAGTACATGCTTCAGAAGATGTGGGTTTAGCAGATCCTATGGCTTTAGTAGTGGCTCAGGCTGCCGCTGAGGCTGTTAATTTCATCGGCTTACCTGAGGGTAGATTGGCCTTAGCCCAAGCAGCTTTATATGTTGCTTTAGCTCCTAAAAGTAATCAAGTCTATATTGGGATTGATGAGGCTCTCAAAGATATCCGTCAAGGGAAAATTGGTGCTGTGCCCAATCATCTCAAGGATAGTCACTACCCTGGAGCCAAAAATTTAGGTCATGGTCAGGGATATATCTATCCTCACGATAATCCTAATGTTCAACAGACTTATCTCCCTAAAGAGTTATTAGGGAAAAAATATTATCGTGGAAATAAATAAACTTTAAAATACAGAGTTATTTACTAGGAATTGACTTGACTGCAAATAAAACCTATGATATTCTTGTTTTGATTTAATTCACATCTAATTACTAGGAATTAAAAAATTATTAAGGTTGTGTAAAAAATGAAGCTATCGACTAAAGGAAGATATGGGGTTAGAGCCATGTTTGATTTAGCACTTAACAGTGGGCAAGGCCCCATTCCCTTAAATAATGTTGCAGAACGTCAAAATATCTCTGGACATTATTTAGAACAGTTAATTGCTTTATTAAAAAAAGCCGGCTTGGTGAAAAGCGTTAGAGGTGCCCAAGGAGGATATTTTTTGGCTAGAGACCCCGAAGAAATTACAATTGGAGATATTATTAGGGTTTTAGAAGGGCCTATTGCTCCTGTGGATTGTGTTAACGAAGAGGAAATGGAAATATGTGAAAATGCGGAATATTGCGTGACGAGAAAAGTCTGGACAAAGGTCCGGGACAGTGTTACTGATGTTTTAGATTCAATTACTTTAGCAGATTTAGTTAAAGATCAAGCAAAATTAAATGAAAAAAGTTATATGTTTTATATTTAATTAACCAAGGGAGTGAAGCCCATGCGTAAAGTTTACTTAGACCATAGTGCCACTACACCAGTAAGGTCAGAGGTGGCACAGGTTGTTACAGAATATTACACTAATATATTTGGCAACCCTTCTAGTGTCCATAGCTTTGGCAGAGAGGCCAGAAAGGGCATTGAAAACGCTAGAGAACAAGTTGCTAATCTAATTAATGGAAAACCAGAGGAAATAATTTTTACTTCTGGTGGCACAGAGGCTGATAATATGGCTATTATTGGTTCTGCTTTAGCCAATAAAAATAAAGGTAAACATATTATAACTACGGCAATTGAGCATCATGCAGTTTTAGATAGTTGTAAGTACCTTGAAAAAGAGGGTTTTAAGGTAACCTATTTACCCGTTGATAGCGAGGGAATGATTGATCTTGAAACTCTAAAGGCTAATATTACAGAAGAAACCATACTTATTACTATAATGCATGTTAATAACGAAGTAGGTACTATTCTACCTATTAAAGAAGTAGGAGCCATTGCCAAAGAACGAGGCATCCTTTTTCATGTGGACGCTGTACAAAGCTATGGTAAACTACCCATCGATGTAAATGAAATGAATATTGATATGCTCTCTGCATCAGGGCATAAAATTTATGGAGTAAAAGGAGTAGGCTGCTTATATTTACGCAGAGGAGTCAAACTTCATCCAATCATGTTTGGGGGTGCCCAGGAAAGAAAAAGAAGGCCTGGAACTGAAAATGTTCCTGGCATAGTAGGTTTTGGTCTTGCTAGTGAACTAGCTGGTCAAGAAATGGAGATGGAGAATCAAAGACTTACAGTATTGAGAGATAAATTAATTACAGGTATCCTTGAAAATATTCCCTGTACTCAACTCAATGGTCATAGAACTCAAAGATTACCTGGTAATGTTAACATTAGCTTTGAATTTATTGAAGGGGAAAGTCTCCTCTTAATGTTAGATCTTAAAGGGATTGCTGCTTCCAGTGGCTCCGCTTGTACTTCTGGTTCCTTGGATCCTTCCCATGTGTTGATGGCTATGGGACTTTGTCACGAAATAGCCCATGGTTCCTTAAGATTAACTTTAGGAAGAGATAATACAGAAGAAGATATAGATTATGTGTTAGAGGTTTTACCGGAAATAGTGGAAAGATTAAGAGCCATGTCCCCTCTTTATAATAATAGAGATAAGCATAGAAATCATCGAGAGGAGTGTTCAATATGTACACTGAGAAAGTAATGGATCATTTTACTAATCCCCGTAATGTGGGAGAAATAGAAAATGCTAAGGGGATTGGTGAAATTGGTAATGCTAAGTGTGGAGATATAATGAGGATATATTTAGATGTGGAAGACAATATTATTAAGGATATTAAATTTAAAACTTTTGGTTGTGGAGCAGCCATTGCTACTAGTAGTGTGACTACAGAAATGGTAAAGGGCAAGACTATTGAGGAAGCTTTAAAGCTAACTAATAAGGCTGTGGCAGAAGAGCTAGGAGGATTACCACCTGCAAAAATGCATTGTTCTAACTTAGCAGCCGATGCTTTGCATAAGGCCATAGAGGACTATATGAATAAAAATGCTCTGTAAACCTATTTTTTAGTTGATTACTATAGTATAATATTTTCACCGTTATGACGGGCAATTTGTAGCATTAATAAAAACGGAGTTGGTAAAATGAATAGTAAGGGTACGGTAGTAGTTGGTATGAGCGGAGGGGTTGATAGCTCCGTTACTGCCTATCTTTTAAAGGAACAAGGGTATAATGTAATTGGCGTAACAATGCAAATATGGCCTGCAGACCAAGAGGATGAAAAGGTCGGGGGTTGCTGCTCACTTTCTGCAGTTAATGATGCCCGGAGAGTAGCGGATAAATTAGACATTCCCTTTTATGTGATGAATTTTAGAGATCTATTTGAAATAGAGGTTATTGATTATTTTACAAACGAATATCTTCAAGGTAGGACACCCAATCCCTGTATTGCCTGTAATAAAAAAATAAAATTTGAGGGATTTTTAGAAAAAGCTAGGGGTTTAGGTGCTGATTATGTAGCTACTGGTCATTATGCCAGAATTGAATATAACCAAGAAAAACAAAGGTATCTTTTAAAAAAAGCAGAAGATGATAACAAGGACCAAACATATGCTCTTTATAATTTTACCCAAGAACAGTTGGCCCATACTCTTTTACCATTAGGTGATTATACAAAACCAAGAATTAGAGAAATTGCTACAGCATTAGGTTTGCGAGTTGCTAATAAGCCTGATAGTCAGGAAATTTGCTTTGTGCCTAATGACAACTATAAAGAATTCTTAGAATCTCGGGTAGGTAAGAATAAATTTAAGCCGGGACCATTTTTAGATACTAAAGGTAATGTTCTAGGTACTCACCAAGGCTTACCTAACTATACCATTGGCCAAAGGAAAGGCTTAGGAATAGCTTTAGGTTATCCTGTTTATGTAGTTTCATTAGATTATGAAAAAAATGCAGTAATCTTAGGTAAAGATGAAGAAGTATATCAAAGCAACTTAATAGCCAATGAAAATAACTTTATTATGTTTGATAAATTAGAGGAACCCATGGAAATAACGGCAAAGATAAGATATTCAGCAAAACCAGCCCCGGCCTTACTTTCTCCCCTGGCTGGAGGTGAGGTTCAATTATCCTTTGCTGAACCTCAAAGGGCCATTACTCCAGGTCAAGCAGTAGTTTACTACCAGGATGACTATGTAGTAGGCGGAGGAACAATAATAAAAGGTTTCTAAAAGCTCACCCTTATATGGGTGAGCTTTTTTTGTATAGAACTATGAATAGTGGAAACAATATATTTAACAACAGAATTTTGGAGGTTAGATTATGCTACATAAAATGGGGGGACTTCTTAATTTACCCATATTTAGCCTAACCTCTGGAAATAAGATTGCTGAGGTTAAAAATTTTATTTTAAATACCGAAACAGAAAAGCTGCAAGGAATAGTTGTAGAAGAAGATGGCTTTATAGATCTCAAAGATGTTTATTCCATAAGTGCCGAAGCCATAATGGTAGTCTTAGAAAAAATTACAGATAAAAGACCCCTCGCAAAATTAGAACCACCCTTATTTTTACCAGAGGATTTAATCGGGACACCGATAATCTCAGAATCAGGTAAAGCTGTTGGTGAAATTGGTGATATTATTCTAGATGGAACAACAACAATGATTCAAGGGTTTGAAGTATCTGATGGTCTGTTCAAAGACTTAGTAAGTGGTCGCACACAAATTTTTCTTTCGGATATAGTCGCTTTTGGGGAAGATGTAATAGTTATTAAGAAGGAAAAAGATAAAGGGGAAGTATAATGATTAATTGTCCAAATTGTAATGGTAGAGCAATAGGTCGCGTAGGAAATGAACAATTTTACTGTTGGACTTGCTTTAAAGAGTTTAGCATGACCAATGGCAAAATGGAAATTTTTGATATTGCTGAAGATGGTAGCCTAGTAAGTTTTAATCAAGAAGATGTAGACGCAACTTTGCTATAAGTTAGGAGGTGAATATATTGCGACGCTTCTTCAATGGTATAATCATGGGTGGTATTTTAGGTGCTATGTTGGGCTTAATGGCCAATGATAATATGAAACCCCAAAGAAAACGCTTAATGGGCAAAACGAGAAGAATAGGCAAACAGGCCTCTGAAATGTTAGAAGATGTGGGAAACACTATGGCCCATGGAATGAATAATTTGATGAGAAGAAGATAAGCAGCTGAGGCTGCTTTTTTT
>JAAZJU010000021.1 GCA_012800195.1 Clostridia bacterium | reverse complement strand
TTTCTATATTAATATCTCCTAATCTAAGAGCCTCCTGTAACTTACTAATACCTGCTCCCCCTATAAAACCAGGCGCCTCCTGGCCCCCGATCAAGATTGGAGCTAAATAAAGATAAAGTTTATCCATTAAACCTTGGTTAATTATAGAAGCGTTTAAAGTTCCTCCCCCTTCCACCAAGATACTGGTAATTTTTCTTTCCCCCAGGATTTTAAACAAGTGAAGTAAGTCAACTTGCTCCCCCTCATTAACCTGTATAATCTCTCCTTTAGATCCTAAAGCTTTTATCTTGTCAATTGGTGCATTTTTGGTAGTGGCAATGATCGTAGGCGCTGTAGAGGTTAAATTTAAAATTTTAGCCTTAGGCGAAATAGCTAACTTACTATCCACAACTATGCGAATGGGATCTCTTCCCCCTGGTATTCGACAATTCAATTGAGGATCATCAGCTAAAACAGTACCTCTACCTACCATAATGGCATCGTAAATATTTCTTAAACCATGACTATGCTTTCTTGCTTCATCCCCAGTTATCCACTTTGAATGACCAGTCTTAGTAGCAATCTTGCCATCTAAGGAGCAAGCTGCCTTCAAGACAATAAAGGGTAATTTAGTAGTTATATATTTAAAAAACACTTCATTCAAATCCTGGGCTGCTTTTTCTCTTAAACCTACCTCAACCTCAATCCCAGCTCTTTGTAAAGCTTCAATACCTTTACCACTAACCAAAGGATTGGGATCAACGGTGGCAATATATACTTTTTTAATTCCTGCCTCGATGATGGCTTTAGTACAAGGGGGAGTCCTGCCAAAATGATTACAAGGCTCTAAGGTAACATATAAATCTGCACCTTTAGCCAAATCTCCTGCTTCCTCCAAGGCTACTCTTTCCCCATGGGCAGTACCTACCCCCTGATGATAACCCTGACCCACTATTTGATTATTCTTGACAACCACTGCCCCCACTAGAGGGTTAGGACTAGTTCTCCCCAGGGATTTTTTAGCAAGTTCTAAGGCTCTATCCATAAACAATTCCTGCATTATTTTCTCCCCCTGAAAAGTTTAATAAAACTATCTTCTTAATCGAAAAAGACTCCCTTCTTCGGGAGTCCTTTAGCTCAAAAATAGGCCATTACCATGTAATAGCTTCGTAATCTTCTATCATCCAGACTTTACTGTCGGCACTGGAATTACACCAGTTCATGCCTTACGGCTCGCGGGCTGTACCGCCGGTCAGGAATTGAAAGCCTTGCTTTCTCACCTTGCCCCGAAGAAATCTATAAAATTATATATAAAAGTAGTAAAATCTTACTTATAACCAAGAGCCTTATAATAAAGCTTTCTGATCTGTTCTAAGGGATTAAGCGCCTCGAGAATTGTAGGTTTAGTTGTAGCAAACTCTCTCCCACCACATTTTGGACATTCATTAAAGTTATTGATGAACATGGCTAACATAGCACCATTTCTCCTTAAGATTACATACCAATTACAGTTCTTGCAAGTATATCTAAATGAACGCTGAAACATAGTTTCTACCGAATCTAAATGGTCTCTTTCTCTCATGTCCTATCCTCCCTGTCCTTAAGGCCTAATCATTATTTTGCAAATTATTTACACATATATAATATATACTTTTTAAGAATGAATAGCAATATTCTCTCCTAAAATCAAAGGGATAGGTTTTTCTTTACTTCATGAGTTCAAGAAGATCGATAGTCATACTTTCTACTAATTTATTGGTGATTTCTATTTCCTCGGCTGTGATACTAGGAAGATGGATGCCACAACAAACTACTGTATTTTTCCCAGAATTTTTTGTCAGGGTATGGGCTGCCTTTCGAGCTACTTCATCTTCTTTATGTCCAACTAATGCAAACACTGATGTACTAGCACTTAATTTATTTGGATCAGCAAGACTTGCTCTACTTTGGCTAATTGCAACTGCACCTAAATGGGGAACCTCTCCTCCATTGATAACTACACAATAATCTTTCCCCATTGGAATGGCATTGATTTCAACTTGAACTCGACCTTCCTGTCTAGCTAACTTTATCAAGCCACTTTTTGAGTTTATAGTATGCATATTGCACCCCCCATCATTGAAATATTTGATTTTTTAAGTTAAATTGCGGTTTCTTCATCCTCACTCCACCGTTTGAAACCAGGTAATTCAAGGCCAAAGACATTAAGCACTTTGCCCAATATATGCCTTGTCATATCTTCAATCCTTTGGGGATGGTTATATAAAGTAAGCATTGGGG
>JAAZJU010000170.1 GCA_012800195.1 Clostridia bacterium | reverse complement strand
TGATATCACTTTATGTATTCACCATAATTGTCTTAAAATTCTAATCATAAATTAGGCATTAAGAACAGATACTAAATATAGACTTACAGGCAAAGAAAATAGGGTAGCGAGGCATTTCGATGTCGTTAGTTATCCTACCTGTAAGTCTATTTAGTTTTATAGGAATACAAGTAAGTGTTACCAGTAAGATCATTTTTTAAAAAATATAAAATATTATTGCGTACTTGAGGGTAATAGCCTTCACTAATCTTTAAAGTGTTTTTTGTTTCTAGATTAATTATTTTTATCTGTGGTAAGTCTCCATAAGTATAAATTAAGGTTTTATCATCCAACCAACAAAAATTAGAAATATAATTGTAATCCTTAAAGAGTTCAACTTTTTGGTGAGATGTTAAGTCATACAGTACTGTCTTATCTATGAAATTTTCTGAATGGGTGAAAATTAATTTATTACTATCTTTATAAAAAGCTGGATTAAATTGATTAATATGTTTTTCTTTTTCTAATAAAACACAATTATTTGTTTCTAGATGATAGTAACCAATTTGACTTGTTTCTAAATTTGGCTCTTCATATTTTGAAAAAGCTAAGGCGGAACTGTCTGGAGACCAAGATATAAAATAAACATTGGATATATTTAAAACTAATAATGTATAACCTTTTTTATCAATTAAATGTATATTAGAAACATAACCTTGAGAATCTGTTAATCCACTAAGGGTTGTAAAAACAATATATTCTCCATTAGGTGCGATTTCAAAATAGTTTATAAATTCGTTATTACTTATGGGCTCCCGAATTAAAAATTTTTCACAGTTATTTAATAAATTATAGGAAGCTAAGCCATAAAAATCTTCATCAATAAAGGTAAATATGATTTCATAGGCTTGGGGATTAAAGCTAAAAGCCGGAGAGATGGGGACTTCCTTTTGCCAAATAATATTTTCAGTAGCAAGTTCCTTAACAATCAGTTGGCTTTCTTCTTGGCTATAATAAGCAAGATATTTCTCATCATAACTTAAATGGAATTTATCAATATATTCTGGGATCTTTAAAATTTCTTTTATTATTATTTTCTCTGTATTATAATCCCTACCAGAAACCTCTAAAGCTTTAATAGTCATGTCTTCCAGATAAGCAACTCCAAAAACTCCTAAAGGAATATCTTCAGCAGAGATTAATTGTGTACCAAGTTGATTTTTATAGATAACATCTACATTTTGATTTAATTTAAAAAATCTATTGTTTATTACTATTTTATTCTCATCGACATAAATTATCTCCCCCAGGAATTCTTCTTGTCCATATATATCAAGGGGAAAAATTATTAGGGAAAATAATAAAATAAAAAAAGAAAAAAACTTTTTCAAATGCATCTCACTCTTTCCAGTAAATTACATTTATATGAGATATATTTTACATTAAATGTAAAATACCTGCTAGGTATGCAAATAAACTTAAAAAAGTGCAAAAAAATAACGCATCGCTATAAGGATGCGTCCTACCTCGCAAGGAAATAGACGGGATTTGAACCCATATCTCAGGCGCCACGAACCTGTGTGATACCATTTCACCACTATTTCCTTTAATCTGCTTGTACCCATTATAGCAAGGAACTAAGAATCTGGCAAATGGTTGTTGATGGAAGATAAATAATTTTGACAAATATTATTCTCCCCAGTATAATATAATTTGTTCGATAATTTATTAATAGGGGCGATTAGCTCAGGTGGTTAGAGTACTTGCTTGACATGCAAGGGGTCACTGGTTCAAGTCCAGTATCGCCCACCAAAAACCCATAAACCGCTATTTCATTAGAAATAGCGGTTTTTTTGATTCAAATTTATCTCAAATATGTAGAAATCATTAACTTATTATCGAAAAAAAAAATAAAATGTAGTATAAATTAAATTCAAAAAAACCGAGGGGAGGGTGGTCTAATGGCAGAATTGAAAAGTATTATAAGTTTATTACAAGTTATACTAGAAGATCCGTGGTTATTATCCTTTGCTGGAATTTGGTTAATAGGCTATCTCTTGAAGGAACATTCACCTTTAAACAATAATCTGATACCCTGGGTCATATCGATTGTAGGTAGTTTACTCGGTTTTTTATTAATTCAGAGTACACTAAAAGGGATTATAATTGGGGCCCTTATTGGATATATTCAGATTGGTTTTTATGAACACATTAAAGCTACCTTAAAACTTATAAAAGGAGGTTAAAACCTCCTTTTTTTCCATAACAACCTTATAAAAAAAGAGTTAAGCGGAGTTGGCAATGTTTGATTGTTTTAGATAATTTATATTATGAATTAATTAGTGTAATGAAAGGAGACTTCAGGTAATGAGAACTTTTCACGAATATCAGCTTGACGAATTAATGGTAAGACTACATGGTTCATTGCCCTTCACTAGAAAAATAAATACTATCCATATTCACCATACTGCTGAACCCAATAAACGAAACTACAAAGGTTTAGAAACTATCAAAAATATCTATCAATATCATACTAAAACAAGGGGTTGGAGTGATATAGGTTATCACTGGCTTATTTCTCCAGAGGGAACAATTTGGGTGGGGCGAGATCCTAATAGAGATCCTGCGAGTATAACAAATTACAATAAAGGGGCACTAGCCATAGCTTTAATTGGAAATTTTGATACAGAAATTTTGGAAGAACCTCAGAAAAAAACAGCTATAGAGTTAACTAAATTTCTGCTGTCTACCTTCCAGTTAGAAGCTGAAAAAAGTATTTTTTTTCATAAGGAAAAATCGGCAACCGCTTGTCCAGGCAAAAATATAAAAAAAGAAGATTTTTTGTCTTGGCTTAAGAAGGAAAAAGAACTTTTAGATGTCCAAATAAGACCAATAGAAATAAAAAGAAAAGGTAAAACATATAAAGGGTATCTTTTTGACAATAAAGCTTATGTTGAGGTCCGTGAACTTATAGAAGATTTAGGGGGAAAAGTACAGTGGGTAGATAATAAGGTAATAATTTCTTGATAAATATATTGTGGTTTAAAAGAGCTGTAAAGGAGTTTATCTTTACAGCTCTTTTAGTTCAAAAAAGGACTGTTATAGGTATAAGGTTGGGTTTTAACAAAACAAATAGGCTTTTATTACACCTTAAGGACAATATGTAATATTTTGAAAATTTCGTAACATTAAGGCAAGAATTTAAATTGTTCTGATCTCCAAAGGAAAGGAGGAAGTGAGAAAAGGAAAAAAATAAATGTTTTATATCATGGATTTACAGAAAGGTAGCTTGCAAGGAATATAGTCTAAATAGATTATAGCTGCAACAAAAAATAGAGGGAAGGGTGCTGTAAAAAGCACCCTTCTCTGAAAATCAAGACTATTTATGAATAGGTTAGGGGGAAAGATGTATGGATATGGCTCGTGCTAAAGGTTTGGGTCGTAATGTGGTGACTGCTTCATGGTTAGCAGTATTTGTTTTATTTGGTTATCGGGCAACCTTCACGATTATGCTTGGACCAATCGCTGAAAGTTTAGGAAGAAGTATTTCGGAAATATCCTTAGGATATTCTCTCATGATGTCTATTTATGCTGTAACTGCATTTTTTAGTGGAATGATAATCGATAAACATGGTACAAAACCTGCTTATGCTATAGCTTCTATTTGTGCTTCTTTAGGGTTCTTTATTACCAGTTATGCTACAAATTATTGGCAATATTTAATACCATATGCTTTATTTGCTGGTATAGGTACAGGGATGCTTTGGGTTTCCTCAACAATTTCTGTGCGAAAATGGTATGTTGGAAAGGCTTACGCCACTATGTGGGGAATGGCTTTTATGGGGGCTCCTGTTGCCCAGGTTATCCTCAGCTTAGGGGTTAAACAGGTATTGGCTACAATGGATTGGCGCCTTGCTATGAGAGGTCTTGCTTTAGTGGTTTTTGTAGCTTTAATTATTGCTACCTTAGTAGCTAAAAAAAATCCAGAGGACTATGGCTTCGAACCTTTTGGTTTAGAAAAATCCACTGGCAGTGCTCCTGCTAAACCTGAATACTCCTGGACTGTTAAGGAAGCTTTTGGTAAGTTTGCGATTTGGGGAACTATTTTTGCCTTTTTAACATCAATGATGGCTGAATTTCTGATCTGGACTCAATTCGTAATGTATTTAACCACAGACTTGAAGATGACCTTGGGTACTGCAACCAATTTATATGTAACCATTGGGATTATTGGTATATTTAGTATGCCATTAATGGGTGTGGTTGCTGATAAAGTGGTAGTTAGAGTTAAAAATGAAGTCAAGGGTAGGAAAATAATGCTAATCTTTGCACCTAGTGTGGGAGTTTTGGCTTGTATATTGCTTCTAATGACTTCTAAATCTGTAGTTTTTGGTGCATTAGCTTGTGTACTTTTTGCAGTATACTGGGCAGTTGAACCTGGTGGAGCTGCTGGTTACGCTGGTGCTATTTATGGAAGATTAAGTATAGGAAAAATCTGGGGATTAGCTACTCTAATTGTCATGGGTATTGGTCCTGCTGTAGGAAGCTTTATAGGCGGTTATTTATACGATATTTCAGGTTCATATTTAAATTCTATCTACTATGCTTTGGGATCTTTTGCTGTATCAATTATTGTTGCCTCTTTATTACCTCTTTCCCTTGAGCCACCAGTAAAAGTTAAGGAAGAAAGCAATGTAAATGTTTAAATTTTATTTTGCCAACGCATGGATAAACTCTACCTTCCATTTTTTGGGGTAGGAGGCTTTAAAGCCTCCTACTTTTT
>JAAZJU010000169.1 GCA_012800195.1 Clostridia bacterium | reverse complement strand
TGCCACGATGCAAGTGAATATTCCCGGATGTGCCGCTGTGACATAGAAAAATCTAACAAGTAAATTTACCTGGTCAGATATTTCTAACCAGAGAGATTGCCTGTCAGATGCTTCTAACAAGCAAGATTCCTTGTCAGACATGTCTCGGTTTTCGGTGGCACAGTGGCACGGTGTCACGATGACACAGTATTTTCTCACACACTGTCATGCAGATTGACCTATAAGTCATCCCACTGAAAGTATAAATAACTTAGTTATTTATACTTTCTTTATCGGTGCATATTTAGCTATTAAATTCTTAATTCCCAACTCTGGGAAAGCTATACTAAGCTCCGCATCTTCACCAGAACCCTTGATACTAACAATCACTCCAGCTCCCCATTTAAAGTGTTGCACTTTATCCCCTAGATTAAAAGTATTAATAGACTTTGGTGCAAAACTAGCATCTCTGGTGGGAGTTGTTTTCTTAATGCTTCTTTCTTTTCTGCCTACTCCTGGCCCCTCCATATATTGGGGAGGAATTTCCTCTATAAAGCGAGAAGGGGGGTTAAAGTTTTCTCGACCATACAAGGTCCTCCGCCAAGCCCTGGTAATGAATATTTTTTCCATGGCTCGAGTTAAGGCCACATAGCATAGTCTTCTTTCTTCCTCCAATTCGGTGGGATCATCAGTGTTTAAGCTTCTACTATGAGGGAAAATCCCTTCTTCCGCTCCAGCGATAAACACTACAGGGAACTCTAAACCCTTGGCTCCATGCATGGTCATGACCACCACAGTATCATCTTGTTCATCATAATTATCAGTATCGGTCATTAAGGATATATCCGCAAGAAAAGTAGCTAAGTCCCCTCCTGAGGATTTTGTATCATATTCTTTAGTTACCGATAAAAATTCCTGTAAGTTTTCTATCCTAGTCTCAGCTTCCACGGTTTTTTCTAATTCCAGTTCCTGGATATATCCAGTGTCTTCCATGATTTTATTAGTCAAAGAAGTTACATCATGGTTCTTGGCAAATTCCTTAAATTCTTCCATTTGGGACCAAAAACCTTTAATGGAATTGGCAGCTCTGGTACTAACCCCCGCCACTTCAGGATTAGCTAGGAAATCATATATTAGCCTTCCTTCCAGGGTAGAGTGTTGGACCAGCTTGTCCCAGGTAGCATCTCCAATCCCCCTTTTGGGAGTATTGATTACTCTTTTTAAGCTTAACTCATCTCGAGGGTTAACTAAAACTTTTAAATAAGCAATAATATCCTTAATTTCTTTACGATCATAGAATTTTTTACCCCCAAATATTCGATAAGGAATATTACTAAATACTAAACCTTCTTCTATAGCTCTAAACTGACTAGTTACCCGACACAAAATAGCAAAATCTTTATAAGCTCTATTTTCTTTCTGAAATAAATCCTTAATTGTCCGAGCAATAAAGGAAGCTTCATCCCTTTCATCTTGAGCGGGATAAAGAAAAATTTTATCCCCTTCTGTTTTCTCTGTCCAAAGCCTTTTTTCTTTCCTTTGGGTATTATGGACAATGACCTTGTTAGCTGCTTCCAAGATGTTTTCAGTAGAACGGTAATTTTGCTCTAGTTTAATAACCTTTGCTTCGGGATAATCCTCCTCAAAACTTAGGATATTTCTAATATCAGCACCTCTCCATTGGTAGATGGCCTGATTATCATCCCCTACGACACAAATATTTTTGTGTTCTTGGGCCAAAAGCTTAATCAGCATATATTGAGAAGTATTAGTATCTTGGTATTCATCTACCAAGATATGTGTAAATTTATTTTGGTATTTTTCTAGTATCTCTGGATGTTTTTGAAAAATTTCTACAGTTAGCATAATGATATCATCAAAATCCACTGCATTATTTTTCTTTAAGCGTTTTTGATATTCCTCATATATATCGATGATTTTTTCTTCATAAAAATCTCCTGCTAACCTTCTGGCTTCTGGAGGGGTCTTTAGCTCATTTTTATACCCCGAAATCTTATTACTAACACTTCGTGGAGGATATTTTTTATCATCTATATTCATATCCTTTAGAACCATTTTAATCAAAGTTTGTTGATCCGCATCATCATAAATTACAAAGTCCCCAGTATAGCCTAAAACATCAATCTCTCTCCGGAGAATCCTCATACAGGCGGCATGAAAGGTGTGAACCCAAAGGCTATCAACCTTTAAACCAATTAATGTTTCCAATCTTTCACGCATTTCCCGAGCCGCTTTATTGGTAAAAGTTATAGCTAGAATATTCCAGGGCTGAACTTTTTTTTGCTCCAACATATATGCTATCCGGTGGGTTAGCACTCGAGTTTTGCC
>JAAZJU010000168.1 GCA_012800195.1 Clostridia bacterium | reverse complement strand
TATTCTCCAAATACATCCCTAAGAACATCAGATATTTCACCTAAGGTAGCATAAGCCTTAACAGCTTCATAGATTGGTGGGAATAAATTTTCAGTGCCTTCGGCAGCTTTTTTCAGTTCTGCTAAAGCTTTTTTCACAGTCTGATTATCCCGAGAAGCTTTCAATTCTTTAATTTTTGCTATTTGTAATTCCCTAACCTTAGGATCCACTTTCAGTATTTCCCCCACAGGTTTTTCTTCAGTCTGGAACTTATTAACACCAGGAATAATTTTCCGATTTTTTTCTATAGCAACTTGTAGTTCATAAGCACTGTTTTGAATTTCGGATTGCATATAGCCAGTTTCGATAGCTTTAACAGCACCACCCATTTCATCAATCTTCCTGATATATTCTTCAGCTTCAGCTTGGAACTTATCGGTCATTGCTTCTATATAATAAGAACCAGCCAAGGGATCGATAGTATCTGCAGCTCCACTTTGGTAAGCAATAATTTGTTGAGTTCTTAAAGCCAGAGTGGCAGATTCTTCTGTGGGTAATGCTAAAGCTTCGTCATAGGCGCAAGTAGCCATAGATTGGGTTCCGCCCAAAACGGCAGCTAAAGCTTGGAGAGTTACCCTAACCACATTGTTTAATGGTTGTTGAGCTGTAAGAATACTGCCTCCAGTATGAGTATGGACCCGTAACATTTGCGATTTAGGATTTTTAGCCCCAAATCTTTCTTTAAGTAGTTTAGCCCATAGTCTCCGGGCAGCTCTAAATTTAGCAACTTCTTCTAAAACATTAATATCAGCACTAAAGATCCAAGAAATACGACCAGCAAAGTCATCAATATCCAGTCCTGCCTCTAAAGCTTTTTCTATATAAGCAATAGCATTAGCAAAAGCAAAGGCAATTTCTTGAACTGGAGTAGAACCAGCTTCACGAATATGGTAAGCTCCTAAGCTTATGGTATTCCATTTAGGAATATGCTTATGGCAATGTTCAAAAATATTGGAAACTAAACGCATTGACGCTTCTGGAGGATAAATATATGTCCCCCGAGCAATATATTCTTTAAGAACATCGTTTTGAATTGTTCCCATTAAATCCTCTGCCTTAAAACCCTGTTTTTCAGCAACCACTTGATACATGGCTAATAAAACTGCAGCAGGAGCATTGATGGTCATTGAAGTACTAACTTTTCCTAGGGGAATACCATCAAAAAGTTGTTCCATATCAGCTAAAGAATCAATAGCCACCCCTACTTTACCTACTTCTCCTTCACTGACCTCATAATCAGAGTCATAGCCTATTTGTGTAGGTAAATCCATGGCAACACTAAGACCAGTTACCCCTTGCTCCAATAAATATCTATATCTTTTATTGGTTTCTTCGGCAGTAGCAAAGCCGGCATAACTACGCATTGTCCAAAAACGACCCCGATACATTGTGGGCTGAATACCCCGTGTAAAAGGATACTCACCAGGAAAACCTATGTTTTTTAAATAGTATTCATCTGAATTTTCAACATTCAAAGGAGTAAAGAGTCTATCAACCTCTAAATTTTCTCTTTCTCCCCTTTTTGCTAATATTTTTCCTAAGGTACCATTTTCCCAATTTTCTTTAGCTTGTTTAATTTTGTTCTCAGCCATAGTTAATTCCTCCCTTATTGAAATATCATAGTTCCATATTTTTGAGCATGAATATGCCAAGATAAAGCTTCTTTAAGAATATGAGGTTGATGACCACCAACTTCTTTTTCGGCTCTTAGTACATAATCCATTAATTGATCTCTAAATTTTGGATGAGCACAAGTGTTAATAATCTTTCTAGACCTTTCCCTAGGTGCTAGGCCCCGCAAGTCAGCACAACCCCATTCGGTGACCACTATCTGGGTATCATGCTCCGTGCTATCTATATGGGTACACATGGGGACAATTCTAGAGACCTGATCCTCTTTTGCAGTAGAAGTTGTACAGAAAATAGACAGATAGGCATTCCGCATGAAATCACCGGAGCCCCCAATGCCATTCATCATATGAGTCCCCATAACATGAGTAGAGTTTTCATTACCATAGATATCTATTTCTATAGCTGTATTCATAGCTATTACACCTAAGCGACGGATTATTTCGGGGTGGTTAGTAATATCTAAGGGACGCAGAATTAAATGTTTTTTATATTTTTCTGGGTTAGCTTTAAATCTTTTTAAAACATTGGGAGACGGAGTAAAAGCACAACCTGAAGCTATTTTTATTTTTTCAGCATCGATTAGATCAAAGACTGAATCCTGCAATATTTCTGAATACATTGTTAGATTCTTAAAATCAGAATTGACAAATCCTTTTAGTACCGCATTAGCTATTGATCCTACTCCTGATTGTAATGGTAGGAGGTTTTCAGGAAGCCTGGCTGCTTTAACCTCACTCTTTAAAAAGTCGATTAAATGTCCAGCTATTAGCAAACTTTTTTCATCAGGCTCTTTTAAGTTCACAACCTTATCAGGGATATCAGTTTCTACAATATACTTGATCTTATCCAATCCGCACTCAACATAAGGAGTTCCTATTCTATCGGCAGCATCATTAATAGGAATAGCTGTTCTATGGGGTGGGATATTCTGAATATAGATATCATGCATTCCTTCTAGTTCAGGGGGTTGGAAAGTATTTAACTCGACAATGACATGTTTAGCCTTTTTAACCATAACAGGGGTATTGCCAACCCCTGGGGTTAAAATTAGATTTCCATCCTCAGTGATTGCACAACATTCAACAATACAAACATCAATGGGATCTAAAAAATCAAAATTAATTTGTTGAGCTGTATGACTCAGATGCATATCGTAGTACTGTATTTCTCCAGAATTGATAGCTTTCTTCATACTTTTGTGAGCGGATGCATAATAGGGATAGCGTCTAGCCACAGCCCCAGCAGCAGCTAAAGCTTCCTCAACCTCTGGTCCTACAGAAGCCCCAGAAGTAATATTAATCTTAACCTTCCTCCCATTTTTAACCTGTTCTGCTAAAGCCAAGGTTACTGCTTTGGGATAACCGGAAGGTGTAAAACCACTTATGCCTACTGTAAAACCATCTTGAATAAAGGATGCGGCCACATCGGCATCTACAACTTTTTTAAAGAGTTCTGGATTTCGTAGTTGTTTTGCCGTTAACATTTTCTCTCCCCCTTCTTTTAAACTTGATTTCATTTACAAATATTGCAAATTTCATGCCAAGTAATTTTTTGGCATCATTTAACTAATATACGATCAAAAAAGGCTTATGTGTACATTAATAGAACAGTATGTGTAGACCAATATTTGAACACTTGCCTGCTTTTTAGCTTTAATAGTGTTATAATATGGTAAAAGATTTAAGGAGGGTTTCTGGTGAAAACCATAGCTATAATTCTACCTGGCACTTTATTGCCTGGTGTTCAGTCTAACCTGCCTGAAGATGCTATTTTCTACCAGGGTGCTTTAGAGGAGGCTGCTGAAAAAGCTAAAGAATTAGAAAAAGAAGGTATAGAAGTTATTATTAGTAGAGGGGGAACGGCCAGGTCTATTCAAAATGCAGTCTCAATACCAGTGATTTTTGCAGAGGCTACTTCCTTTGATGTTTTGGAAACATTGTGGGATATAAAACTACGCTATCCAGCGGTAAAAAAAATAATTTTAAATAATTTTTATGATACCTTTTATAATATTGAAAAGATGTCAGAAATCCTCGAGCTCAATATCGAACAAGTTAACTATCTTCAGCCACAAGACATTGAAGAAAACATACTCATTGCCAAAAATAGTGGTGCACAGGTTATTATAGGAGGGACTCTAACAGTAGCCTTTGCCCAAAAACATAAGATGATAGGTGTATTGCAACAAATAGGGGATGAAACTATAAAACAAGCTCTTTCAAAGGCTAGGGATATAATATCCATCAGAAGAAATGATAAAGAAAAAAATGAATTATTATCTACTCTACTTAACTTTTTGCGTGAAGGAGTTATTTCCGTTGATAAAGAAGGAAAAGTAATTTTGTTTAATAATGCTGCTGAAAAAATCCTTAATTTTCAAGCTTCAGAAATAATCGGTAAACCTTTAATTGATTTTTTCCCAAATTTAAAATTAGAGGAGATAATTAAAAACCGTAAATACTATTTAGATGATGTGCTAAATTTAAATGAAACCTCTGTTATTGCTAACCGCACTCCTATTCAAGTAGATAATAAAATTATCGGGGCAGTTTGTACCTTTCAACCAGTAGATAGTATCTTAAGGACAGAACAGCGCCTTAGAAAAGAGCTATATTCCAAAGGTTTAGTGGCTCATCATAATTTTAATGACATTATTGGGGATAGTCCTCAATTAAAAAAGCTAATTAACCGGGCTAAGCTTTATGCTCAAACTTCATCAACCATTCTAGTTACTGGGGAATCGGGTACAGGGAAAGAGTTGATAGCCCAAAGCATTCACAGATACAGCAATCGTCAAGATGAACCCTTTGTAGCTATAAACTGTGCTGCTTTACCAGAATCACTTTTGGAGAGTGAACTTTTTGGCTATGAGGAGGGAGCCTTTACAGGGGCAAAAAAAGGTGGCAAACAAGGTCTTTTCGAATTAGCTCATAAAGGAACTATCTTCCTAGATGAAATAGGTGATATGCCTTTGGCTTTGCAGGCGCGTTTACTGAGAGTTATTCAAAATAAAGAGGTAATGCGCATTGGAGGGGAAAAAATTATCCCTATAAATGTACGGATAATTGCAGCCACAAACAAAAATCTTTTAGATGAAATGGAAAAGGGCGCCTTCCGAGAGGACCTTTATTATCGTGTTAATGTTCTTAATTTGTACATCCCCGCTCTGCGGGAACGCCCTGAGGACATCCCGCTACTTTTAAATTATTTCTTAAAAAAATATTGTGCAACTTATAATAAACCCTTACTTCAGCTTCCTCCCCAGACTCTAGAAAACTTGAAGAATTATTCTTGGCCCGGAAATGTTAGAGAACTGGAAAATTTCTCTGAGGGGATGGTGGTATCTGATGGAGAAATTTTGGAGGAAAAGGGCTTTATGAAAAATCCCCAAGGAACAGCCACCACTCTATCAGAAGAAGATAACTCGTTTATTAAGGTTAAGGTAAGAAGCCTTGCTCAGATGACAGACGATATTATCAATGAAGTTTATCATTTAACTGGTAAAAATAAAAATCAAACAGCTAAAACACTAGAGATTAGCAGAACTACAGTTTGGAAGAGGTTTAAAAGTTCTCCATAAAAAAGGACCAGAGTCCAGTTAAGTAAATTCCTTCGCCCTTAAATTTACTTTTCCGGATCTGGTCATTTTATCCTTTATTCACCGTATTTTATCGCGATTTTTTCTAAGGCCTCTTTTTTAATATTTTGATAAATGCTAGAACCATGGGAATCCATGGCTACCACCAAAGGCCCAAATTTAGGTGTTTTTAAAAGCCACATGGCCTCAGGTACCCCTAATTCAAGCCAATAAACATTTTCTATTTCTTCCACATCCTCGGCAATTTTTACGGCACAACCAGGAGCAGCTTGCAGATAGACACAGCCATATTTTGCAAAGGCCTTCATACTACCCTCTGCCATACCTCCTTTGCCGATAATGGCCCTAACCCCTTTTTCACAAATCATCTGGGAATAGGGTTCCATCCTAATGCTTGTTGTGGGACCAATAACCACTAAGTCATAACTATTTTCCTTTTCTTTTACAACGGGTCCCGCGTGAAATATAGCCGCCCCTTCTAAACTAACAGGCAATTCTTTTCCTTCTTCAAGATAGTCCCTCATCCTAAGATGGGCCATATCTCGAGCTGTATAAATAACCCCCTGTAAATACACCACATCTCCCACTTTTAATTCTCGGATTTCCTTTTCTTGAAGTGGAATTGATAAAATCTTTTCACTCATAGCTAGCCCCCCTTAAAAAATTATTTCTTTCTTACCATCTGGATACAATCTAATACCAGCCCTGCGGGCAGGCCAACAATGGAAATTGATTGCAACGGGAGCAATGGCAGTATGGGTGGACGCCCCTTCTATTTTGACAGCCAAAGCAGTGGTGTCACCCCCTGTGCCTGCAGCACCAATACCCAATGAGTTTATTTGCTCTAATAATTCCTTTTCAAGACTACCATATAATTCATCGGGATTTTCATCATCCCATCTCCTTGTACTAACAGCTTTCCGGCTTAGCTTACAGGCCACATCCATTTGTCCACCAATACCAATACCAACTACAAAAGGTGGGCAAGGTTTGCCACCAGCATTGACAATTGTTTCTACAATTTTTTTCTTCAATCCAGCTAAATCTTTACCTAACTTAACAGTAGTAAATATCTCCATATAGTTACCTAATTCAGCACCACAGCCTTTGAAACTAATAATCATTTCTAAATAGTCTTGTCCAGGATTATAGTCAAATTCAAAATTAGGAACTCCTGGGCCAGAATTATCTCCACTATTTTTCCTAGTTAAAGGATGAACAATACTGGGGCGCATCAGTCCTGCCTTAGTAGCTTCCACTAAGGCTGTTTGAAAAGCCTCTTTAATATTCCCTGGTAAGGTAGTATTCCCAAAACTAATATAAACTGTTGGAAAGCCCGGGGATTGACAAACAGGTTTATTTTTTTCCTGAGCTAGCTTCAAGTTTTCCAACATAGTTTTGAGCATGCTCTGAGCAGTTTCATTAGTTTCCTTACTTAAAGCTTGTTCTAAAAGCTTTTGTGCATCGGGGGATATGGTCAAGCAAGACCTTGTGACTAACTCTCTTACTTCATCAAATAACATCTTTTGATCAAGCATCATACAAAACCCCTTTCTCCTTCCATTGACTACAAAATTTGTAGCACTTGAATCAATATTCTGTAAAATTAAAAAAATTCCTTTATATTTCAATGAAATAATTGAGATATAAAGGAATTGCGATCAAATTTAAAGATGTTTCTTAAGCCAAGCTATCGCTTCTTCTAACATACCAATTGTTTTATGATGAGTAAGGTTTTTTAATACCGAAAACTTTAAGTTTTCTGGTCTTTCCTTATAATCTTCTGCCACCTGATCATAAAAATATAATTGACTTTCAATGGGGACAGAGTCGTCCTTTTCCCCATGTAAGATCAAAACAGGTCTGGGATAAAAATTGTCTTTTAATTGCAAGGGATCATATTCCCGTAGTTTTTCAAGACTAATACTTGTTGTTCTATCCACATTTCTAGCCGCCCTAATCCTCTCCTCAACATCTTCCCAGGCACAGGCACCATTCATGGTAATCAAAGTCCTTATATTTTGATTTCTGGCAAAGATACCGCTGGATATTATTCCTCCCATGGAGTGCCCCATAACGGCAATTTTTAAAGGATCCATATTCAGTTTTTCTTGCCCTTCTTTTAAAATCGTCTTAAATTCTTCAACGCTGCTCATTGCAACTTCCCAAAAGTTTTGTTCCATGACCTGCAAATCTTCATAATCTAATTGGCCTCTTTCCCCATGTTTTATAGAATCAGGAACTATTACTTGAAAGCCATGAAGAGCTATGATTTTGCCCATAAATTCATAGTTTTCCTTTTTTGAAGACCAACCATGATATAGAAAAACTGTAGGAAGTCCTTTTTCTGAAGAATAGGGTCTAATATATAAGCAAGGTATCTCTCCAAACTTTATTTTAGTCACATTTACAAAGTTATTTTCCAATCCATATCACCCTTCTTATTTAAAAGTAAAATGCCTCTTGCAAGGCATTTTTCTAAACTTAAAATAACATTTGTAATCTTGCTAAAATAGCCCAACGGCGATGGGTTCTTTTAAAATGTTTAGGAGTTCCAGAATAACTCTCCAAAGCTAACTTAAACATTTCTTTAGCCATTTCCTTGTTTAAAGCTTTTATTCTAATTCCAGCTTTATAAAAAATTTCGGGAGTTCCAAATTTATTAATGGAGGAGACTAATTCCTCTATTTGCTCCTGATTATTGTCCTTTTCTAGTTCAGCCTTTAGAAGATATACATAGGGTTCACCATAGCCAATTTTATGATCCTTTTCTATAGCCTTGTTTATATTCATAATTCCTTCTTCTTCATTGCCCTTATGAAACAAAGCTTTACCTAGATAAAAATATACCTCCCCATATTCCCCCATTTTATCTAAGGTTTTAGAAAAACAGTCTATACTGGCTTGATACTTTTTTTGTTCCAAATAAATTTGCCCTAATTCATAATAAGCATTTGCATTGGCAGGATTAAGCTTTATTTCATCCTTAAGACGTTTTACTTTACTCCTATTCTTAAAGGGCTTAAAAGCGTCAGGTAAGGAAACAAATTGCCGATCAACTATAGTATATAAAAAATAAAAAACTATAAAGGCCGCTAAAGGATTCGGTATGTAAAATCTAAAAAATAAGAGATAAAAAATCAAGAATGGAATAAAAATTTGCATAAAGTCCTCCTAAGCGAATTGAAAATTAAAAGTTCAATAACTATTATACAACGATTTTTACCCATAATGTTGTATATTTTTAATTTCTTCTTAAATAGTACAAAATCATTACTTAAACATAGAATGTTCATTTAGTATATCTTAACAATCACAAGGGATAATAAAAATGTTTAAAGATTTTTTGAGATATTCCAACGCCTTATCAAGGCTTAACTAAGGATATATATAGATAGGAGGAACTATGTTTATACCTAAAACTATAATATTTGAAAAAGGCACCCGAGAATATGAAATAGGAATTAAGATATATAACTATTTTAAAGACAAGGAAAATATTAAGATTATCCAACTAAAAAATAATAGAATTAAAGAAAATATTCCTGGTGATAATCTTTTTGACTTTTATCGGGAAGGGAAAAATACTTTAGTAGTTGGGATTAAAAGAGGGATGAAGTTTCAAACTTGTAAACCCTCTGCCCATTATCAACTCCCACTAATGTCTGGTTGTATTGGCCAGTGTGAATACTGTTATCTCAATACTAATTTAGGCGAAAGACCTTACATGAGGATTAATGTAAATATAGATGATATTCTTGCCCAAGCCGAAAATTATATAAAGGAGAGACTACCAGAGGAAACTATATTTGAAGGGTCTGCCACCTCTGATCCTGTTCCAATCGAACCCTATTCCCATGCTCTCAAAAAAACTATTGAATACTTTGCCCAAAGCCAACATGGAAGATTTAGATTTGTTACCAAATACACAGATATAGACACCCTCCTTGATATTGAACATAAGGGGAACTCTGAGATTAGATTTACCTTAAATACCAATAGAGTTATTAAGGACTATGAGAATAGGACTCCTTCCATGGAAAAAAGAATAGAAGCCAGCAAAAAAATAATTCAAGCTGGCTATCCAATGGGATTTCTTATCGCACCTGTATTTTTATATGATGGTTGGAAGAAAGATTATCAGCACTTACTTTTAAGTATTAAAGAGTCCCTACCTAGGAAAATGCCCCATCCTTTAACCTTTGAAGTTATCTCCCATAGGTATACCACTAGGGCAAAAAATATTATCACAGAGGTATTCCCCGATACTAATTTACCTATGAATGATGCAGAAAGGACATCTAAATATGGACAATTTGGCTATAGAAAATTTGTCTATAGCAAAGAAAATATAGCAGAGATAAAAGAGTTTTTTACTGAAAAAATAAACTCTATCTTTGATAACAAAATAATTAAATATATTATCTAAAGTAATTTTGTTAATTAATGTCGAGGACTCTTACTCACAATTTCTATGGCATGGGATAGCTCCTTAGTAACATCGGATTTAAATTGCAAATCCAACTCATTAAGAGCCTTTATATAAACTTCTCCATTTTCTGTAGCAGTGTATTGAGGTTTTAAGTTATTTAAAGCAATAGCTTTTATATCAATAATACACTTTGTACAGGTACAGACTTCTGGATATTTTCTTAAAACAGATGGCAATGCATCACTAACTATATCTTCCATTAAATTCCTTAACATCCTTAACCCTCCATATTTTTTTCAGGGAATTGATTTTGGCTCACATTTTTTATTTTTATGGTATGCGATTTTCACAGGGCACTTTAACCTGACATTTACCACAAGCATAACGGGGTTTAATTTGGGCATAGACTTCTTGTAAAAAAGCAAAGCAGCGCTCATGATCTTTGCCTTCTTCTAAGGAAATTGCATTAGCTGGACAGTTTTTAATACAAACACCGCAATTATTACAATAGTCATATATACCTTCATAATTTCTATTGTCCTCTGGTAATTCTAAGTCAGTAATTACGCTTCCAAATCTACCAGCCACACCCTTTTTTGTGATTAACCCTTTAGATAAACAGAAAGTACCCAAACCGCAAACATAGGCAACATGTCTTTCGGACCAATTACTGGTAAAGCCCATCTCGCCCTGCCCAGCAGTCAGTCCTGTCATACCCCCAGAACGAAAGCGGCTATCTATTATAGGGATTAATCCTTGATGGCCTTCTTCTACCAACATGTCCTTAATAAAATTACTTGTTTTAACTAAAAAAGTTTGCCCTTCTAATCTCCCATGCAACCATTCCGGTGAAGGCCAGGACATATCTAGCCTATTTCCTTTTCTAACTTCTTCAGAAAAAGGCAAAAAATAAGAAATAACTGATTTTGCCCCCGGTAACCATTCTTCTGGATCCATAAATATTTCCCCTACAGCATCGGGTTGCTTAAAAACTGTAAATAGCTCATCGTTAGCCTTGCCGATACCAACTACCGGTTCGTCATAAATACGCATACCTACCAATTGGGGGGAAAGAGCATCTTCCTCCTTGATAAAATTATCAACAGATTCATTGACAAATTGCCTTAATTTTTCCTCGATAATCTGTTTATCCATTTTTCTCCTCCATCCTTATTTTTTTATAAAATGTTTTTATGTAAAACATATTTTAAAAAATCAGGAATATTATCCACCTTTTAATAGGCTTCTTTAAACAGTTAGAAACTCCTCCCCAATCTCTCCTATCTTACAATTACCACTGGTCAACTCAATAAGCTCTTTTCTAATTGTTTCTAACTTTTTCATAGGAACATAAATATATAAATGAACTAATTGGCCATATTTAATTTCTTTAATAATGTAGCCCTTTTGAAGAATTTCATTTTGCACCTTGCCCAAGAGAGAATAGTCTATTTCAGTCACAAGAATTCTATGCCGTTCCTTAGTAATTATTTTGCCTGCATCAACTGCTATTTTTGCCCCCTTGGTATATGCCCTAATTAATCCCCCGCCCCCTAGCTTAATTCCTCCAAAATATCTAGTTACAACAATTACTACATTTCTTAAATCTTCTTTTTTTATCAGTTCTAAAACTGGAATACCAGCTGTACCCATAGGTTCACCATCATCACTATATCGTTGGATTTCATTATTTAAGCCGACAGTATAAGCTGAAACATTATGGGTGGCATCTTTATGGTTGTTTTTTATTTCCTCGATAAATTTAATTGCTTCTTCTTCAGAAGAAACTGGACTAGAATAGCCAATAAAAAGAGATTTATCGATTACTATTTCAGCTTTCCCAGATTTTAATAATGTTTTATATTTATTAGTCAACCTTATCAATCCTTAAAACTTGATTTATCAATTATTTAAATCTTACACTGAATTTACGATATTTAAAACTAAATTGTCTTCTAATAAGGAATAATAAAGTAATAATGACCTCATACTAAAAAAAAATTTATAGGAGATATGCTATGAATCAACAATATATTGATACACTGAATGAACTACTTAAGGGAGAGCATATGGCTATGCAAGTTTATGAAAAAACCAAAGGGATTCAAGAGGACAATCAAGTAAAAGAAATGCTTAATAAATTTGCCCAAGACCATCAACGCCATATAGATTTATTATCACAACGCGTTAAGGAATTAGGAGGAACTCCTCAGGATAAAACTGGGTTTCCTGGTATTATGGTAGATGTTACTACCACTATCAACGCAATTCAAGGTCCTAAACACCTATTAAAGCAACTTTATGATGGAGAAGATAAAGGTATACACTCTTATGAGGATAGGATTGATGAACTTGATCCCGTTAGCCAATATGTAGTGAAAGGTATTATGGCAGAAGATCATGAGCATCTAAAATACTTTAAGGCAAGAATGGAAGAGGAAAAACAGGAAAGAGAATAACTATGTAATGCAGAGTCAGGCTGGATATTATATTTTTGAGTAAAACACACTTAAGACATTTTAAAATTTAAGGAGAGTGTTTAAGGTTTTGTGTAGATGGTAATAATTACCATTTACACAAAACCTTAAACACTCTTTCAATAAACGCTATATTAATATCAACTATGTTAAATAAATATTTATAACTCGATATTAACGCACCCTATTAGCAACTACACTTTCTACATATGCCAGTACAGCGTCTGCCAAAGCTATTCTATGTTGCCTATCCTCTGATACAATACCCTCATAAACCAAAGGTATACCTCTTTGTTCGCAAAGGCGATTGAGAATACCAATGCTACCTATTACAGTATTGTGACTTATTGTTCTAGAGCGATCCAAGGCAGCATACTGCGACTGGTAATCGTCTTTGGACATATTGTGATACCCATACAACTTAGACCATGTTTCCATTCTGTAGATCTTAGCATGGTATTCATCAAAAGAATTCAAACAATCTTCTATGAGGTCTAGGGCATCAACATCTTCTCTGTTTCTCTCAATTAGCAACTGTATATTCTCTACACAAATCATAACCATCATCCCCCTCTTTTAATGAGCAAAAAACTATCAAGCTACATAGCTTTTAAAAAAGATGAATCTTTCTAAGTCTATCCCCTCTAGCTTCAATTATATCTAGGGCATTTTTTAGAAATGTTCCTATATAAAGAAGAACCCCTTCTCTTTCATCATAATTTAATTTTTCAGCTATAGCTTTGGAATAAGGAAATTTTATTTCACTTGGTGGTCTGAGAATTTTTCCTTCTTTATAGTTGCTATCTAAGAAATAATCTTGAAGGTAGTTTTTTTCTATGTAATTCCTATAACCCTCTTCAGCTTTTCCAAAGGAATTGAAATACTTTTTATTATTTTCTTCATGAAATGCTTGGTTTCCCTTATCATTTAAGTAAAAATCCCTTATATCCTTTAGGAAGCCATCAGGGAAGTCATAGTACTCCCTATTTTTTACATGGTTTAGATTGTATTTCAAGTTTTCTTGTTTTAATAAAGGCATAAAATTGGCTAGACTGTGATACTTTTCTTTAAATTTACTAAAGTCTTCTTTTAGAGAATAAGGAACTTCTACGGAGTTTTTAATCACTTCTAACCTTCCTTCGCTAGAACTAGGCATTTTAAGGCCATCCTTATATACTTTTAATAATCGTATGAAACCTCCAGCTATTGTATTAAAAGAGATTATTGTATCCCCCCTGTAAATTCCTATATCTGCATCCATGATATCTCCCCAAAACTTCTTATAAAAAGCCCTGGCTAATTCTGTATCGTCTGGGTCCCTAGTCCATATATCACCCTTTATTTCCCTAATGAATTTTGCATTATCTGAATATAGGTCAATATCATTTAAATAATTTATTAAGACTAGTTTTATAAGAAAGGGCTTTTGTACTATTTTTAAGTCGAATTCTTTTTTTATATTTTTTTCCACTTCTTCCAATGCCCCAGTAGTTGCTCTAAATTTTATAAACTGAGGCTGGTCTGATATATCATTAACCGACTCAATCTTTTCCTCAGCTACCTTCCTCCATTTGATTTTTTCATCTTTTCCCGCCTCTAAAGCCCAATTAATTATCTCAGTTCTAGTAGCCCCCTTATGGTAGTCTTGTAGTTTATTTAGCAAATAAATTAGTTGACCATTTGGCCTAACTGAAACTAATGTAGTCATTATAATCACCTCTTCTCGTATATTCGTATAACTACTTTATAACTTAGTATTTGTTACTACGTGTATCCACATGTTAACATATGTAATAAAAAAGGGCAATATACTTTTTCCATGTCCTAAACTTTATTTCTTTATAATTAACCTTTTTTAGTTTTTTACAAGAATGTTGCATACAAACATATTAGGAGAGCCATTCTAATAGATTACAGGGCTTTTAGAAGGGGGGATTAAGAGACTTATGTTACGCATAAGCACACGATAAATGGCGAGCCATCTTCGATAGCCTCGCCATTGACCCTGCACTTATGCTTTACCTCACTACTCTAGTGTTTATAATACAATTCTTTTTTAGTAAGCAACCTTTTTTATTAGGTTCTTAATGTATCTCCCAATGGGTTCATAGGATATAACAAAACCTTCTTCTTCAAGTTCGGCTATTGTATCCTCCACCATCACTAGCTTCGTGATATATTCCCACGAAATACTTTTCCATAATTAACAACTCTTTTGCAATATTTTTGTTATGTAAAGCCTGTGATAAACTGTTACAATAATACCAGTATTCTCAAAGTTGGCCTATAAGGAGTATAAAAACCTTCTTTTTCAATGTGTGTTAATATTTCCTTTAAAGAAAAACCATCAGCATCACAATAATGCTGTAACAATCTTTCTAAATAACTGTAATTTAAGTTATCTATTTCAGGGTAATATAACTTGGCAATATCTTCTTTTCCCTCTTTAACAGACATGGACAATATAATTTGCTTATCTAAATCTAATTCAAACTCCATTATCAGGTCACCTTTTATATTTATAAAAAACACCCTAGTACTATTAATTTTGATAATAAACACCTCCTTTATTTTAAACTGTCTTTTGGGATTGATACTATACTGTTCTTACAAAGCTACTAAAACCTAAGTCAGATATTTTCTAACCCCATGGGTGTTGCATTGCTTTTAGATTTCCTTAGAGCTTTGTTTGAAAAATAGTGGTGATTTTATATCGCTACCGTCTGATGCTGTTATAAATGTTTTAAGTCCAAGATCAAGCCCGACACTGTTACCCGTTCTTGGATTTCTACTTCACAGCTATATAACTTGTATCTATAGGTTCTCATTAGTTCTTTTGCTCCTCGATATATTGTTTTATTACAGAAAGTGGCTACAAAGTAGCTATTAGTCCTCAAAGGAAAAGTCTTATATCCCCATAGATGAACACAAAGGGGTTTTACAGCTTAAGCATACGATGTGGTGATATAGGCTAGAACAAAAGGTAAAATATAACACCCGTTGTTTTTCTATTAGGTTTTTCTTTTCAATCACTTCAGCTCTCTTTTTAGCTTTAACTCATATAAAGGTATTTTCTTATAAAGTTCAACTATCTCATCATAATGGCCATGTACATCTGCAAATACAAAATATTTTGGCAATTACATCACCTCCCCCACATTTAACCCTGGAAAATATGCCAGACTCCCCTTATATCAAAACCTTTTCCTCCATCCAATTCAACATTAATAGCTCTTCCTTTGAAAATTCTTATAAAAATTTTTCTTCTACATTCTACATAATGAACACTAAAACCTTTTAAAAACATCTATAAATAGGTTAGGTGTATAGAAATAAAAAAGTTGACCGGAGTTAGCCGCCTCCGATCAACTTTTTGCCTATGATGTTATTTCCCTTTAAGTCATAGTATACCACAAATAAAAGATTATTTACCTTGGTGAGATTGTTAAATCTTTATTATTAGTAACAGTACTAATAATATTTCTAGTACTGTTTTTAATACTACTTTGGTATTATTACTATTACTATTTAGTTACTTATGCTTGTACTTGTACTTGTACTTGTACTTCTTCTTGTACTTTTATTCTAATTAATATCACTTATTAGGTGTTTTAGATGTATCACGCTATAGGAAACTCAGAGGGTTTGGTTGAAATTAATGTTGCTACTAAGAAGAAACTTCAAAGATGTCCCAACTGTGGCAATAAGACATCAAGGGTTCATGACTATAGAGTTCAAAGGATCAAGGATTTGCCTATCCATTCTACTAATT
>JAAZJU010000020.1 GCA_012800195.1 Clostridia bacterium | reverse complement strand
CAAGAGTTAAAGAATTCATGGAAAATGGAATCAATGTTGCATTTGCCCAAGATTCAATAAATGATCCCTGGTACCCAGCGGGCAATGGTAATATGATGAATATCCTTGACAATGGAATTCATTTAGCTCAAATTATGTCCCCAGAAGAATTTGAAGTAGATTTAGATTTAATCACCTACAATGGAGCTCGTTGCTTAAATATCCAAGATAGATATGGATTGGATGTAGGTAAAGATGCAAACTTCATCGTTCTTAATGGAAACAGCCCATTCGATGTAATAAGAAATCGTGCTAATGTTCTTGCTTCCGTTAGAAAAGGAGAATATCTATTTAAACAAAAGCCAGTAGAATATGAAGTAGAGCTTGATCTAGGCGTTTAATATCTTAACTCTCTAAAATAGTATTTTTTTAAACCTCCCGATGGTATAATAATAACTGTCGGGAGGTGTTTTTATGGCTGTACAATGTTATGAACTTTTAAAGATTCCATCATTTAAAAATATTAAGCTTGTTGCTGGTGAAACAGGCTTGCATCGCCAGGTAACATGGGTATATGTTTTACAAACCCCATCTTTAAAAGAATGGGTGTATGGTGGTGAATTTATGTTTGTTGTAAATCACAATAATGTATCTCAAATTATTCAAGAGGCTGTTTCCCATCGTTTATCTGGTGTTGTGGTTCTTAAAAACGAACAAAATGAATCAAATTTAAATGAAGAAATCATAAATTATGCTAATAAAGAACAACTTCCTTTATTTGAAATGGATTATCATATAAAATTATTAGACATTACCAAGGATATCAGTACTTTTATAGTCCATAAGCAACAAAAAACAGATTATTTAAATCATTTTTTTTATAAAATATTGTTGTCAGATGATTTAATCAAGAAAGAGATTGACGAATTTGCATTACATGTTGGCTATAATAGTGGACAGGCTTGTTTTATATCGACATTGTATTCGGAAGATGTTTCAAAACTGGATCAGACAAGTATATTTTTACAGATGTATATGGATGATGAGGATATAGAGACTTTATCCATAGTTATAAATCCCTACATTGTAATTTTAACCTTCGTTGATTCTACATTGCTTACAAAAGCAAAAAGACTTCTAAAATCTACTTTTGGGATATTAAATGAAAAGCAACCCAATTTGTTTTATATGGGAATTGGTAATACTTACTTTTCTTTATACGATATTCGTAATAGTTATCTCAAATCTATCAAAACTCTTCCCCTTTGTACGAAAGAAAAAAGAATTATTGATTTCGATGAACTAGGTTTTTCACGCTTGCTTCTAGATACATTGGATTATAAAGAATTAAGAGAATATGCAAATCATTTTCTTGGAGAAATAAAAGAATATGATAAAAAAAATGGGACTTTTTTTCTTGAAACTATTGAAGCCTATATTTTATCTAATGGTAATATTAACAAAACCTCAACAAAACTATATATTCACCGTAATACATGTGTTTATCGATTAGCTAAAATAAGGGAACTTTTTCAAATTGATATAGATGATCCTTATATACGGGCAGATATTTTAAACAGTTTGAGTATTTTTAGATATTTAGATTCCCCCAAAATACCATTAAACTCAAAAAATATGCCAAAGAAACATGACAAATAATCTATAAAATTGAGCAAATTATTAAATAAATAATTTGCTCAATTTTTTATAACGGAATTTTACGGGTTGACATATTTAAAAAATAATATTATTATGCAACTAACATACCCCCCCTAGGGGGAGGGGTTGAGGTGATGTATTTTGAATAATGAACAAAAGAAAGCAGTTCAGGCCTTAAAGACAGCCCGAGGCCAAATTGAAGGAATTATTAAAATGATAGAGGATGGGCGTTATTGTGTAGATGTTTCCAATCAAATTTCTGCTACCCAATCACTATTAAAAAAGTCTAATTTACTTATTTTAAAACAACATATGCTTCATTGTGTAGTAGAAGCTGTGGAACAAAATAGAGGTAGCGAAAAAATTGAAGAAATCATAAATCTTTTATCTAAAGCCATTGATAAATAAGGGGTGAAAATATGGCCAATAAATCATTGAAAATAAAAGGCATGACCTGTGCTGCTTGTGCTAATGCTCTAGAAAGGGCAATAGGTAAGCTTCCTGGTGTTAAGAAGGCTAATGTCAATCTGGCTACCGAAAAACTAAACATTGAATTTGATGAAGAAGTGCTTTCAGTAGCGGAGATAGAGGAAGCGGTGGAGTATGCAGGATACCAGGTTGTTAATGAAATAGCTAGTAAAACCCTGAAAATCAAGGGCATGACCTGTGCTTCTTGTGCCAATGCTGTGGAAAGGGTAGTAGGGAAGCTTCCTGGTATTGTGGAGGCCAATGTAAATTTAGCTACTGAAAATTTAGTTGTAAGTTATGATCCTTCTCAATTAAATGTTTTTGAAATAAAAAATGCCGTAGAAAAAGCAGGTTATGAGGTTCTTGAAGAGGATACTGAGCTAGAAGCAGATCAAGCTAACGAAACAACAGAAAGTGAAGTGCTCAAGAAAAAATTTATTATTGCCACCATTTTTACCATACCTTTATTTTATATTTCTATGGGCCATATGTTAGGCTTACCTCTACCTATGTTTTTAGATCCTCACTTTAACCCTCTTAATTTTGGTTTGACCCAGTTGATACTAACTATTCCTATAATCTTAGTAGGTAATAATTTCTACACAGTAGGCTTCAGGACCCTATTAAAGGGCAGTCCTAATATGGATTCTTTAATTGCCATAGGGACCAGTGCAGCCTTTATTTATGGGTTATATGCAATTTTAGAAATAACAAAGGGTAATCATGATATGGCTATGCAGCTTTATTTTGAAACAGCAGGGATGATAATTACTTTAATCTTGTTAGGTAAATATCTAGAGAGTGTTTCAAAAGGGAAAACTTCGGAAGCAATTAAGCAGCTAATGGGTTTGCAGCCTAAAACTGCCCAGGTTATCCGTTATGGTAAGGAGATTACCTTACCTATAGAAGAAGTAAAGGTAGGGGAGATCATCATTGTTAGACCTGGAGAAAAGATTCCTGTAGATGGTATAGTTGTTGATGGCTATACTGCTGTAGATGAATCTATGTTAACTGGGGAAAGTATTCCTGTGGAAAAGAAAATTAATGATAGAGTAACGGGTGGTAGTATTAATAAAAATGGTTCCATTAATTTTCAAGCTACTAAGGTAGGGAAGGATACTACTTTAGCCCAAATTATAAAATTGGTGGAGGACGCCCAAGGTTCAAAGGCTCCTATTGCAAAGCTCGCGGATATAATTTCAGGCTATTTTGTACCGATTGTTATCGGCATTGCACTTTTAGCTTCAATAGCCTGGTATTTAAGTGGTCAGTCCATTACCTTTACTTTGACTATTTTCATCTCAGTTTTGGTAATTGCCTGTCCCTGTGCTCTAGGTTTAGCTACTCCTACGGCAATCATGGTGGGAACAGGAAAAGGGGCTGAATACGGTGTTTTGATTAAGGGCGGAGAATCCTTGGAAGCTGCTCATAAGTTAACTACCGTTGTTTTTGATAAAACCGGGACTATTACCGAAGGTAAACCTCAAGTAACGGATATTCTCACTGTTGGAAGACTGGATGAGAATGAGATTTTAGCTTTAGCTGCTTCTGCTGAAAAAGGGTCTGAACACCCATTAGGTGAGGCTATAATTAATGCTGCTAAAGAAAAAAACTTAATACTTAAAAAGGTTTCCAAATTTACTGCTATACCTGGACATGGAATCGAAACAACCATTGAAGATAAAAAAGTTTTACTAGGTAATGAAAAATTAATGAAAGATAAAAATATTATTTTAAAATTGGAAGAGCAAGGGGAAGGATTAGCCAGGGCTGGGAAAACACCTATGTTTATTGCCATAGATGGTGAATTGGTAGGAATTATTGCCGTTAGTGATGTAGTCAAAGATACTAGCAGTAAGGCTATCAAAAAGCTCCATGAAATGGGTATTGAAGTGGCTATGATTACTGGAGATAATCATAGAACTGCTCAAGCAATCGCCCAAGAAGTGGGCATTGATATTGTATTTGCTGAGGTACTTCCCGAGGATAAGGCTAATAAAGTAAAAGAACTCCAAGGTCTAGGTAAGAAAGTAGCTATGGTTGGTGATGGTATAAATGATGCCCCTGCTTTAGCCCAAGCTGATATTGGGATAGCTATTGGTTCTGGAACCGATGTAGCTATAGAATCTGCAGATATCGTTTTAATGAAGAGCGATTTACTGGATGTAGTTACGGCTATTCAATTAAGTAAAAAAACAATTAAAAATATTAAAGAAAATTTATTTTGGGCTTTTGCCTATAATACTCTGGGGATACCCATAGCGGCTGGTCTATTATATCTTTTTGGTGGCCCCTTATTAAATCCCATGATTGCTGCGGGAGCTATGTCACTAAGCTCAGTCTCTGTAGTGACTAATGCCCTAAGACTGCGTAGATTTAAACCAAGCCACTAAGCCTGACAATTCATTTAAACTTAACATATTAAGGAAAATGTAGTATCCTAATGTAGAGACACTAAAGAAACGGAGATTTAAAGATGCCCAGTGAAAGATTACAAAAACAAATTGATTTTATTGTAGAAATTGACAAGATGAAAAAAATATTTAGGCAAAATGTTGTGATAGGTACCAATAGAAACGAAAATGATGCTGAACATTCCTGGCATTTGGCTGTGATGGCGATGTTGCTTTTGGAATATGCTGAAAGTAAAAACCTGGATAATCTGAAGGTAATAAAGATGATTTTAATCCATGATCTGGTTGAAATTGATGCTGGTGATACTTTTTGTTATGATGAAAAAGGTTATGAGGATAAAGAGGAAAGGGAAAGGAAAGCAGCTCAAAGAATATTTAGTATTTTACCTCCAGATCAAGGTAGAGAAATTTTGGAACTCTGGCAAGAATTTGAAGAATTAAAAACTCCAGAAGCTCGCTTTGCTGCTAGTTTGGATAGACTACAACCTTTAATCCTAAATTATCATACCCAGGGTCACACCTGGCAAAGGCCAGGAGTCAATAAGGAGAAGGTCTATAAAAGAAATGAAATATTACAAAAGGGCGCACCAGAGCTATGGAAATATGTAGAAGAAATAGTAGAGGATTCGATAAAAAAAGGTTATCTAAAAGATTAAAAAATAGACAAGGGATCTTTCTCTTGTCTTTTGATTATTCAGTGGGAGTAGATTTTATTGAAAAAAATAGCTAATCATATAAAACCTTATATCGGGCTAATTATAATGGCAATTTCTCTCCTTTTTCTTCAGGCAATGGCAGATCTAGCCCTCCCAGACTACATGTCTAAGATTGTCAACAATGGCATCCAACAGGGAGGAATCGAAAATGCTATCCCCAAAGCCTTAAGAATTAGCAAAATGGAGCAGTTGATGGCTGTTTTAGATGAAGAAGAGGAACAAGTTGTAAGGGGTAATTATCAATTGATTGATCAAAATAGTTTAGATTATAAGGATTATCTTGATATTTACCCCATTCTAGCTAACCAACCTGTTTATATCATAAAAGAAGGGGCTTCTTTACAAGTCAAACAACTAAATGAGATTATGGGTAAGGCCTTTTTAGCTACTAAGATGGGAGAAAACTTCCCCGTTTTAGAGGAGCAAATGATTGTTCAAGTCATTGTTGGTGATATTCAAGCCGAATATAAAGCTTTAGGGATGGATTTGGAAATAATTCAAAGGAACTATATTTTCCAGACGGGGAAAATCATGCTTTTAATTTCCTTGGCTAGTGCAGTTTGTATTGTGGGGGTAGGTTTCTTTGCCTCTAGAACAGCTGCAGGTTTTGCTCGGGATTTACGGAAAAGTGTTTTTGTGAAGGTTGAGAGCTTTTCTAAGAAAGAGTTAGATAAGTTTTCTACTGCTTCTTTGATTACCAGAACAACCAATGACATTACCCAAATACAAACTCTAACAGTAATAATAATTAGAATGGTCTTCTATGCCCCTATTATGGCTATAGGAGGTATTATAAAAGCCTTAGATAAAAACCCATCAATGTCTTGGATTATAGCTATAGCAGTAATAGCAATGATTATATTAATTTCAGGGATATTCTTAAATACCTTACCCAAATATAAGATAATTCAAAAGTTAGTAGATAAAATCAATTTAGTATCCCGAGAAAATCTTGCAGGGATAATGGTTATAAGAGCTTTTAACACTCAAAAATTTGAAGAAAATAGATTTGACCAGGTTAATCGAGATCTTACCAGCACTAATCTTTTTGTCAACCGAGTTATGGTGATGATGTTTCCGACAATGATGCTGATTATGAATGCTATAACACTTTTGATAGTCTGGGTAGGTGCCCAGCAAATTGCTAATTCTACTATGCAAGTTGGGGATATGATGGCTTTTATGCAATATGCTATGCAGATTATGAGTTCATTTTTAATGATGTCCCTGATGTTTATTATGATTCCCAGAGCTCTAGTGGCAGCTCAGCGTATTGCTGAAGTATTAAATACCGAACCAGAAATTCAAGACCCTCCCCATCCTAAAAAATTTAAAGAAAACTTAAAGGGAATAGTAGAATTTAAAAATGTGTTTTTTAAATACCCAGGAGCTGAAGAGGATTTGCTAAAAGATATTAATTTTAAAGCTTGGCCTGGACAAACAACAGCCATTATTGGTTCTACTGGTTCCGGAAAATCTACTTTGGTTAACTTAATTCCTCGTTTCTATGATGTAACCCAGGGACAGGTACTTGTTGAAGGGGTTGATGTTAGGGAAATAACTCAATATGAACTCCGCAATAAAATTGGCTATGTACCCCAGAAAAGTTCTTTATTTAGTGGGAACATTGCATCTAACTTACAATACCCTTATGATGATGCCTCTGAGCAGGAGTTAAAAGAAGCAGCAGAAATAGCTCAAGCTATGGGTTTTATCCAGGAAAAATCTAATGCTTTTCTAGCGGAAATATCTCAAGAAGGAAGTAATGTTTCTGGAGGACAAAAACAAAGATTATCTATTGCTAGAGCATTAATGAAGAAACCCGAAATTTTTATTTTTGATGATAGCTTTTCGGCTCTTGATTTTAGAACGGAAGCAGCCCTTAGAAAAGCCTTACAGGAAAAAACTCAGGGTAGTACCTTCATTATAGTTGCCCAACGTATTTCAACTATAATGAATGCTGAACAGATAATAGTCCTTGATCAGGGTAGAATTGTAGGTAAGGGTACTCATAAAGAACTGATAGAAAATTGCCCAACTTATCAGGAAATAGCCTATTCACAACTATCCAAGGAGGAATTGGCATGAGTAGTAGACCTAGACGCCGTAGACATGGTCCCCGGGCAATGCTCCAAGGGGGAGAAAAAGCACAGAATTTTAAAGGGACGATGAAAAAACTATTAAGCCATCTTAGTGTCTATAAAATATCGATAATTACGGTATTAGTATTTGCTATAGCAAGTGCCGCTTTTAATATAGTTGGGCCTAAAATATTAGGAAATGCCATTACTAAACTTTTTGAAGGTGTAATGGACATGATAGCTGGCACTGGTCATATTGATTTCAATTATATTGGAAGAATTATGATAATCTTATTATTACTGTATTTGTTCAGTACTTTATTTGGATATTTTCAAGGCTGGATAATGTCAGGGGTTTCTATGGAGGTAAGCTATAACTTTAGAAAGGATATAGCCCATAAGATTAATCGTCTGCCTTTAAAATATTTTGATACCACCAATAGGGGGGAAGTTTTATCGCGTATTACCAATGATGTGGATACCCTAAGTCAAACCCTCAATCAGAGTATAGGTCAGACTATTACCTCCGTAACAACATTAATTGGTGTTTTGATTATGATGTTAAGTATCAGCTGGAGAATGACTATTGTTGCCTTAGGAATAGTGCCAATCTCAATTATGATTATTATGGTAATAGTTAGATATTCACAAAAATATTTTAAGCTTCAACAGGACTATTTAGGAAATGTTAATGGACATGTTGAAGAAATGTATAGTGGGCATCTTGTAATGAAAGCCTTTAATGGTGAAAGAAAAAGTATAGAAAAATTTACAGGCTTAAACGATAAATTGTATGGTGTTGCTTGGAAATCTCAATTTTTAACCAGTATTATGATGCCTCTAATGAATTTTGTGGGAAATTTGGGGTATGTTGCGGTAACCATTATGGGTGGTTATTTGGCGGCCCAGAGAATTATAACAATAGGGGATGTCCAGGCCTTTATTCAATATGTTCGCCAATTTAGCCATCCCCTAACTCAAATTGCTAATATTTCTAACATACTCCAGCAAACTGCTGCTTCCGCTGAACGAGTTTTTGAGTTTTTGGAAGAAGAGGAAGAAGTGCCAGAAACAGATAATCCTGTACAGCTGAAAAATGTAAAAGGTCAAGTGGAATTTCAAGATATACATTTTAGTTATAATTCTAATGATCCTGTTATAAAAGGTTTTTCTGCCTTAATAAAACCTGGACAAAAGGTGGCTATAGTGGGCCCAACTGGTGCTGGCAAAACCACTATAGTTAAGTTGTTAATGCGTTTTTATGATATTAATAAAGGTTCGATTACCATTGATGGGCATGATATCAGGGACTTTGATCGTAATACATTAAGGTCTATGTTTGGGATGGTTTTACAGGATACATGGCTTTATAACGCCAGTATTATGGAGAATATTCGTTATGGACGGCTTACTGCTACAGATGAAGAGGTTATTGCTGCCGCTAAGGCTGCCCATGTGGATGACTTTATTCACACTCTACCTAATGGATATAATATGATATTGAATGAAGAAACAAGCAATATATCCCAAGGCCAAAAACAGTTAATCACTATCGCCAGAGCAATTCTCGCCAATCCCCATATTCTTATTTTTGATGAAGCCACAAGCTCTGTTGACACCCGTACGGAGGTGCAAATTCAAAAGGCTATGGATAATCTAATGCGAAATCGTACTAGCTTTATTATAGCTCATAGATTGTCCACAATTAGGGATGCCCATTTAATTTTGGTTATGGATAAGGGAGATATAGTTGAACAAGGTACCCATCAAGAGCTACTTGCTAAAAAGGGTTTCTATGCTAAACTGTATCATAGTCAGTTTGAAATTATAGAAGCAAGCTAGGGGTAGAATAGCTGTACCCGATTATTTTATTGATATCCACTGTCAATTAGTAGACTAGCAGGAAAAAATCACAATATATCGAAATAGGAAAGTCGGAGGTGGAGTGATGGGGTTAAAAGAAATACTTTTTATGCTTTTCTTAGCAGCTATAGCTCCCTTTTTAGTGGCTATTCTTAAAGGGCTTCTGGGTAAGAAACGCTAGAAAAAAATAAATGGATTATCCTCTCTAGTTTTTAAAATACTAATAAGGAGATGACTAGGGAGGTGTTTTTAATGTCTAAAAATACAATTAAAAGTTTAGTTTTAATTTTTATTTTGTTGCTTCTACTGACCATAGGTTGTAATGATCAGGTTAATTTCGGCAAAGCTGAAAAGGTCGTAGCGAGCTTTGTATCTGCTCAAGTAGAAGGAGACAAACAGACGGTTAATAGCCTTATTAGTCAAGAGTTAAAGAAGCAATTTAATGAGAATAATCAGTATTTCCAGGAGAAGTATAATTTAGATAAGCCTAACTTAGTTACGACTAATATTTTTGAATTACAAAGTGATGAAAAACAAAAAGTTATAGTAGCTAATTATCATGTAGAAGCTCAAGGGGAAAAATTAAATATAAGTTCTTTGTTCCTGTTAGAAAAAAAGGGGGATAAATGGATTATTGAATCCCTAGAAGAAATTTCCTTATCAAGGTCTTAGAAAGTGGAGTTGAATTTATTATAAATTAATTGTTAATATATAATATAAATAGTAAAAATATTTGGTGGAGGAGTAAAAATGAGTCAAAAAACAAAAGACTGGATATTTATGATAGTAACAATTTCTGCTATTATGCTGGCCATAAGAATAGGTCTAAACTATTTACAACATGGGTAACATTTATTAAATGTGAAAGAAATCTAAGGAACAAGGATTTCTTTCACATTTTTTTTGACATAACATAATTTATACTATAGGGACTGATATCACTTTATGTATTCACCATAATTGTCTTAAAATTCTAATCATAAATTAGGCATTAAGAACAGATACTAAATATAGACTTACAGGCAAAGAAAATAGGGTAGCGAGGCATTTCGATGTCGTT
>JAAZJU010000255.1 GCA_012800195.1 Clostridia bacterium | reverse complement strand
TTGACCCTAATAGGTAAGACTAAAAATTTTATAAAAATGTTAAACTGGTTAGTTTTTACCCTCATAATCCCTTTTGGTTATTCTTATATACTTTTGGGGGAACTCCACAGAAAGTTGGTAACAGTGCCTAACTGGTTAATTTTAACCATGTTGGTAATAATAAGAGAAACTGAGGTAAAATAAAGCTGTTGTTTTAGTCATTTGAATCTTCAGTTTTATATTTTGAAGCCATTGTATTAAAGTTTTTTTCGATATCGTTAACTATTTTATTTTTATTTTCAATTAAATTGTTGATTTTTTTGGATAAATTATCATATATTATTTTTTCTGCCTTATTGACAATTTCAACATTCTCGCACGGCTCACATAATTCAATATCGTCACGTTTCAATATATACAAGATAAGATTTTTTACATCCTTAGAACTAATGTTGGTAATAGGTTCTTTAACTATTTCCCCTTCGTTTTTTTTGTGATAATAAGCCTTTTTATTTTCAACGATTAAAGCTTTCATAAATTTCACCCCTTTTATCATATGCTTCATCTCCACCCTCCATCATTTCAATATATATTTGCCTTGTGCTCATTTCCTCGCCAGAAATTGACTTTAACAAATCGTCATTAAAATGACCATAGTATTGCTTATATACTGTTTCTTCCTTTTCATCATCATAATAATCAGTGTAAATTAAATTTTGAGGTTCTAGTAACACGCCTAAGCTATTATTATGTGTAGAAATAACAACAATTGTATCTTTCGCAATTTCCTTTATAATCTTTAACAGCTCTAAATTTATGTATAAATTATCAAATGAAGGTTCTATTTCATCAATTAATAAAATATCTGACTTCTTAGCTTCTTTCAAATGATGAAGAAGATTTAATTCAGCCCTTTCTCCACCTGAAAGTCCGGTTCCTTTTATATTAGACACTTTATTTTCTACTCTAAAAAACAATCGATATAATTGAAAAGAATTTTTATCTATTTCAGCGTTTGCCATAATTTCTTTCAAGTAAATAAATGGTTGTTCTATTAATTTTTTGTTATTGCTTGCCACTTTTTTAGAAAAATGTTTTTTAGGAGAATATTTAGTTGAACTTAATAATTCATCAATATTTTGGTTTTTGGTTATGTAAGTTTTTTGGAAAAATTTATCATAGAAATTATCTTCATAAATTATTAAATCTTTATCAAATGATTTTATAAAATTTTCAAATAAAATAGTTTCAGTTAATATTTTAAAATGATTAATCAAATTATATGATGTAATGGCCGTATGACTAGACTCCCCTTGTAATTCTTCGGATATAGACTTAGACCATTTATTTGCTAACTCTACAGCTTTATTTTCTAAAAGTTCTTCATGATATATCAATAACAATTCATCAAATAAATTGTTTAAATGTGATAATTCGATATGCTTTTTAACTAATTCCTTATGTTTTTCTGTACTTTTTAATTTATAAATTGCATCTATTAAATTAAGTGTTTCATCAGAATTAATTCCCAAATCATCGGGCTCATTAAATAATATGCAACTAGAATAAATATCAGCTAATTCTTGGTCAGATGCATGTTTAAGAAGACTACTAACATATGATTCAAGTTCTGTTTCTGCTTTATCATAATCTAATCCTGCAACATGTTTTATATATTCTTCCATCTCCTCCATAAAACTATTTGTCATCTCGTTTGCATTACTTTCAAGAATGTTTAAAATTTTATCTTCGTTACTTTCATTAGTGATTTGAAATTGCTTAATGTATTTAACCAGGTTGTTTGAATACTTAACTTGGGATGATTTGTTAATACTTTCTAACAAATAGGTTTTTCCTGAAGATCGTCTACCTATAGCAACATTTAAACCATCGACGATTTTAACATTTTCATTTAAAGCATAGAAAAACGAGGTCTCTTTATCTTTATTAAGGTAAATCCTATCTTTTGATTGAAAACATAACTTCATTTTATTAATAGATAATTCATCTTTGTTTAAATCTATGTATGTATATCTATTTGGAAAAATCTTCTTCTCCTGTTCGCTAATTTTCGAATCATCACTAACTTTCATAGGTCTAAAATCGCTAAACAATAAAGGAGTTAACGCTTTATCATTTTTTTGAGCTCTAATAAATTTTTTATAATTTGCCACTTCTCCCCATTTAATAGAAGGATCTAATGCTGTAATTTTATCTAAAGTGAGGTCTCTTTTATCCTTATCATAATGTGGGATTATTAAATACTGGTCTAAATTTATGAAGACATTATTCAATTCTTCCCTATTAATATCTTTTCTCTCATTATCAGAATCAAAAAATTGCGTTATTTTTAAACACTTATCAAAAAATTGGTTTACTGAATTTTCATTATTGTCTGCAATCACTAAAATATGACCGCCGAGATAATCTATCTCAATTCCTGGAAGAACAATACAATTATCAAAATTACTGACTATTTCATAATACTGTTCCTTATCAAATAAATTATGATTAGTAATTGCTATAACATCTAAGTCGTTAGTTTCAACAAATTCTTTTAAAACATCCATATCGAAAATAAAATCTGCATCTTTCTTAGTGCTTTTAGTATGTATATGCAAATCTATTTTTATCAAATTCATCCCCTCCTTTTAAATTTAAAAATGCTTCCTATTTTAACCAAATCAATGTCCTAAATTATAGTTTTAATATTTATAAAAATTTACAAGCATTATAAAAACAATTAAATTTAATATGATATTATTTAATGATTAATTACTTATTATATCCCCTTATAAAATCTGCTTGATATTGTTGTGGTACCAAAGATAATCCAACATTATAACTTGGTGGCCAAACTCTTGCTGTTCTTCCTCTCGAATTCTGGGGAATAGGATTAAACCCGTGATTATGTATTAAATCCATAATAAAGTCATTACAATTAACCCTATATAAAATTCTTCCCCTTCCTGCAGTAAATCTACTTGTAATTGGATTCAAAAATTTACCAGGCGAACTATAAATGTAAATTCTTCCTTCTTTAGCCCACGCACCTGATAACTGATTGTATTCAATTCTCAACTGTGAATAATTCTCTTTTGTAAGCATTCCAATAGTTTCATAAACTTCATTTAAATTGTTAAATGTAATAAATTTTCTTGTTCCATAAACTAATTTTGCCATGTTTTTCATCTCCTTTTATATATTTTTTATTTAAGCAAATTAATTTGTCTTATCACTTCTTCATAGTTATATAATTCAATTTGTGAGAAAATATCTGTTCTATATCCGGTATCCGTGACTACTAAAAAGTTGTTAAAATCATATACTCCCAAATTGTTTTCTATCGAAAATTTAATTGTTCCCAATTTTGCTATTAAACATATCTTTTGAAACTCTTTATCTACTACCGAAAAATTCCCAAGAGGATGAGCTTGATTTCTATGCTGGTTTGGGGTGAGATTAATTAAATTTTCTTCAAAATATGATATTTCTGGAAACTCTGTTTTAGGAAATATATGATGTGTTTCGGTAGCTGGGTTGTCATCTCCCTCAACTTCACTCAAACCAAAATTGTAATATTGATTAACTCTTTTAACATTCTTAATCGCTTTATCCATTTGGTATTGAATAAACCTAGCTCTTGATGGGCTTGGAGTTTCGTGTTCTTTTCTGGTTATACCCTTTGGCTTACTTTGATATATATCCCTAAAATTATCTCGATTGTACATGAGCATGTCATATGTAATTATGTCTTTAGACAGTCTTCCTCTTTCGGTGCCGTATGAACTCTTGTCATAAGCAAGTGGATTAATTACCTTAGTAAAGATCCTAAAGACTTCTGTTTCATTATTAATTGGTGTATATTCAATTGTAAAATCTCTAAAGCCAAATTTAACCTTTTCATATGAATTTTTATCTTGTTTATCAAAAAACTCTTCAAAAAGTGAATAAATACCAGAATCTCTTAAAACTTTCTCAATATATTTGACTAAAAAAAATAACGCATATCTTTCTCCAAAAGCAATTTCTTGTAATAACCCTTTATCTGCTATTGAATAAAAGTTTCTGTTACCTTTTTTTATCTTTGTCAGTATACCAGCATATGAGAGCATTTCCATAGGTTGTTGAAAAAACTTATCATATTCGTTTTTAGCCGCTTTTGATTTTGGACTTGGCTTTTTAAATATATCTTCCACATTTACAACCGTATAATTATTATGCCAAATATCCATTGAACTAAATATATCCTTATTTTTATCATCACTTGTATATT
>JAAZJU010000167.1 GCA_012800195.1 Clostridia bacterium | reverse complement strand
GTTCTTCATGAGCATCCTTACAAAGGCAATGTTGACCCCATTCTTTATCGCCTCCATGAAGTTTTTGATACCTACGGACCAGCTATCAAAGCCATTATTCATGAAAAATTTGGTGATGGCAATGGAATTATGAGTGCTATTGACTTTTCAGTCGATGTGGATAAGGTAGAAGATCCTAAGGGAGATCGCATCATAATTACTTTTGATGGTAAGTTCTTACAATACAGCTGCAGAGGAAAATATCCTTGGTAAGAAGGGTTTAACTACTCGGTTAGGTAAATGCCCTCGGGCATTTACCTAACTATTATCCCTAAATAAGGGGGGAGAAAAATGAGTGAAGCAAAAGTAAATGTCCAGACTGGACAACAAGTATCCCCAAAACCATCATATTTTCAGAAATGGCAAGGGAAAACCAGGCTCACTGCGCCTGTACCTTCCATGACCACTGTATTTTGGTCCTTTTTGGGAGGTTTTATTGGTCTATTAGCTATCTCCTATTTATCTCTTAACGCAGCACTTTTCCCACTTTTTGCTCCCTTTGGGGCCTCTGCAGTGTTACTCTATGGGGCACCAGCCGCTCCATTTTCTCAGCCTCGTAATTTATTAGGAGGACACTTTATCTCAGCTACTGTGGGGGTAATTATCTTTAATATATTAGGTATCAGCTTTTTCAGTGTTGCTTTGGCAGTATCTTTAGCTATTTCATTAATGTTACTAGCCAGAGCCGTTCATCCACCGGCAGGGGCCACTGCTCTCTTAGGAGTTACTGCTTCCCAAGGCAGTTTCCTCTGGATCTTTGCTCCAGTCTTGGCCGGAGCCTTAGTGCTCCTCTTAGTAGCCTTAATAATAAATAACCTAGATGCCCAAAGAAGTTATCCTGAATATTGGTTCTAAAAAATCATGGCCAGAAGCATTTTTGCAACCTCCCTATGTTGCATAGACGGCAGAATTCAAATAGGCATTCATGATTTTTTAAGAAAAAATTACGGGGTTCACTATATAGATACCATTACAGAGCCAGGTGTAAACAAAATATTAGCAGAAATGGAAGATGTTTTTACAATTAACTCCCTTTACCAAAAGCTTCTTGCTTCTATTGCGTTTCACCAATCCAACTTAATTGCAGTTGTAGGACATTATGATTGTATAGCTAATCCTGTAAATAAAGAACTTCATATTCAACAGGTATTAAAATCTATTGAAATTTTAAAGAAAATGCAACTCCCAGGAAACCCTGAGATTATCGGCCTTTGGGTTAACGAAAATTGGGAAGCAACTTTAATTCCTAACTCCTTTGAGGAGGAACAAGGAAAAGAACCATTATCAATCTAGATAGTGGTTCTTTTCTTTATTGTCTAGATTAACTTTTTTTCCGCGGATACATATACTTAATTAACATTACTTAATAATTGGTGATAGTATGCTAGTTTCCATAATCTTGCCCGTCAAGAATGAAGGCCCTAATATTAAGAATACTCTTTATTCTGCCTTACAAGTCAAGACCAATTGCCCCTTTGAAATAATAGTGGTGGATGATAATTCTACTGATGGTTGTTGTGATTTTTTGAGAGGGACACACCTACTGAAGTCAGAGTATTCCTCTGAGACAGGAATGTCCCCAACGAATCAGGAGACACACCCCCTGAAATTAGAGTCATCCATTAAGCTTATTACAACAAAAGGAGTGGGGGCAGCTCAGGCTAGAAATATTGGGGCGGAGGCATCTAAAGGTAAATACTTAATATTTTGCGATGCTCACCTCTTTTTTGAAGATTATTGGATTGATAATCTAATTGCTCCTATTATTAAGGGCACTGCCCATGCCATAACTCCTGGCATAGCCTCTACTGATAATCCTTATGCCATTGGCTTTGGGCAAAGCCTAAAAAATGACCTTACTATCAGATGGTATGGTTGGAAGGCTAAACCCTTTGAAATTGCGGTTTTACCTGGAGGATGTTTTGTTATTGGCCGGGAAACATTCTTTGCTATAGGTGGCTTCGATAGGGGATTTAAAATTTGGGGTTATGAGGACATAGAGATTTCCATTAAACTTTGGCTTTTTGGTTACACCTGTATGGTTGAGCCTAAAGTAACAATTCTGCATTTATTCCGTGAAGCTCACCCTTATTCCGTCTCTTATAAACATATTGATTATAATATGTTAAGGATGGCTTACAGCCATTTTAATGAAGAACGAATTGAAAAAACAAAGAAACTTATTAAATATTCCACCCTACCTGACCTCTTAAAACAACTAGATGAAAGTGACACCTTCCAGCAGCGCAAGAAATACTTAGCCCATCGAAAGTACGACGATAATTGGTATATGGAAAAATTTCAGATACCCTTTTAGAAACCAAAAGGAGAGGCAGGAAAATCTTCCTGCCTCTCTTAAAATTAAATCTTACACGGTTTTTGGTTGTAAATCAGTCTTAATAGCTTTACCTGTAGCTCTGCCCTTTCTAGCTAAGGTCTTGGCGTAGCTTATGCCGTCGGCTATCCTACCTAGATTAATCTCCCTTTCTCGGCCATCTAGAATATTAAGCTTAACTAATTTTTCGTAGGTATCTTCTTTCATCCCAGTTAAAATTAATCTTTTCCCTAGGTTTTCCATCCGTTCTTTAATTTTTCCTAATACAACTACCCCAGTTGCATCAATAGCAGGAGAATTCATTAGGTTAAGAACTACAATATCTGCGTCCTTACCTTGGACCTCTAGGGAATTAACTATAGCATCAGAAACACCAAAAAATAGGGAGCCCTCAATGGTAAAGGATTTAATTTTTTTCTGGATATTTTCTCCTTGACAGTCAATAATATATTCCCGCAAATAACTGTTTCCTAAGTTGTAAAGCAGTATGAGACCTGATAATAAAGTACCGATAGCCACAGCAGTAGTTAAATCTATTAATACCGTTAAGGCTGTAGTAGCCGTAATAACTATCAGAGCTTCTTTAGAGGCGGTTACTAATTTATAGGTTTCCCGATATTCAATCATGTTAAGGGCTGTTGCCATAAGTATACCCCCTAAGACAGCCAATGGTATACTTGCCGCAAAGCTAGAAAATTGTACGATTAAAAGCAAAAGCACTATAGCATGAATAATACCTGATAGCCTTCCCCGTCCCCCAGCCTTAACATTGACTACAGAACGAACGATAGCCCCCGTACCAATTAAATTCCCAAAGATAGAGGCTCCTAGATTGGCTATCCCCTGACCAAGAATTTCCCGATCGCTATTATGTTTAGTGTCTGTCATTTCATCAACTACCAAAGAAGCTAAGAGAGATTCAATGGATCCTAAGAGGGCTAAAACTAAACCAGCTTTAGTAAGTTCTACTAGATTTAGACTTAGAAAATCAGGTATTTGTAAGGTCGGTAGTACAAGGGGTATTTCCCCAACTACTAAATCTGTAGGTACCCAAATCTTAGCTACTATGGTTCCTATGATAAGTGCCACTAAGGCATAAGGAATTTTTTTGCTTATTAAAGGTAAACCAAACATTAAAACTAAGGTAAGGATTGCTAAGATAGGATCAGATTTTACATATTGGATTTGTTTTAAGAAGATTAACAACCCGATACCATTGGTGAAACCAATGATTGTGGGATGGGGTATTAAACGAATATATTTTCCTAATCTCAAAATCCCCATCAGGATTTGAAATAGGCTGGCTAAAATCATGGCTCCTATTAGACCGTCAATACCGAATTTATTGAACATTTCTACTAAAACAACGGTCATAGCTCCTGTAGGTCCTGAAATCTGAGCCGTAGTTCCACCAAAGATAGAGGCTAAAATACCTGTGAAAATTGCCCCATAGACACCTGCTGCCGCTCCTGCCCCTGATAAAACACCAAAGCTTAGGGCTAGAGGTAAAGCCACAAAGGCAACGGTAACACCTCCGATTACATCACCTTTGAGATTATGCCATGTTTTTTTTGACATTAACAATTTACATTCTACTCCTTTTTATTTTTGTAATTTATTTCTTGTGTTTCTTAAAGTCTCCAGTCAATTTCCTCTAAACCTATTTCCCTTAAATATCTATTGGTTTTAGAAAAGGGTTTACTACCAAAAAATCCCCTATGGGCTGATAAGGGACTGGGATGAGGTGCTAAAATCTTATAATGCCTGGAATTAGTAATTAATCTTTGTTTTTCCTGGGCGTTTTTCCCCCAGAGAAGAAAAATTACGGGTGTTTCCCGCTCATTTAAGGTCTTAATAACTTGATCGGTAAAGATTTCCCAACCTTTGCCCCGGTGGGAGTTGGGCTGGCCTGCTCTAACAGTTAAAACACTATTTAAAAGTAACACCCCTTGCTCGGCCCATTTTTCTAAGGATCCGCTCTGGGGAATAGGACAACCTAAGTCATTTTTCAGTTCTTTGAAAATATTTTTTAAGGAGGGCGGAGGTTCTACTCCTGGTAGAACGGAAAAGCTTAAGCCATGGGCTTGATTGGGTCCATGGTAAGGGTCCTGGCCGATGATAACTGCCTTGGTATTGGCGTAAGAGGTATAATGAAGCGCATTAAAAATATTATACATATTTGGATAAATTGTCTGAGTTTTATATTCTTCTATCAAGAAATTCCTCAGTTTTTGATAATAAGGTTTTTGAAATTGTTCCTCTAAATACAAGGACCAATCGTTTTTTAATATAGCCATAACACCCCCCTCTCTCTATTCTTAAAATATTAAAAAATTCAATAAATGCAATTACCTATATATTTTAATAAACATTCTGTAAAAAAGCAAATAAATACCCCTAAAGCTTAATATTAAAGCTTTAAGGGTAGCAAATTGTTAGTTATTAGCACAATTTAACCCATTTATTCTTTGGTTATATCCTCTAGTTCAGCCTCAGTTATACTGACCAGTTGAGCTGTTTCCAATTCTATTTGAGCCCCTATTTTCCCAGCGCTAACAATTATACTTTCTAGCTCCTTAGCCTCTAAGGCGATAAAGGTTTTATACTTTTTTTTCATCCCAATAGGAGAGCAACCTCCTCGGATATATCCAGTAAATTTTAATATGTCCTTAACATGGATCATCTCTACCTTTTTCTCTCCGCAAACTTTAGCTGCCTTTTTTAAATCCAATTCATCTTCAACAGGAATTACAAAGACATAAAGATTTTTAGAATTTCCTTGTGCCACTAAGGTTTTATAAACATACTTAACATCTTTACCTATTTTGTGAGCTACAGAAACCCCATCGATTTTTCCATCCTTGTTTTCATAGGTCAGAATATTATAGCTTATCTTCTTACTATCTAGAATACGCATCGCGTTAGTTTTTATCTGGGCCATGACCATTACTCCTTTCTAACTAAGTATTATACACCAAAGGACAGGCTTATCGACACTGATGCCAAGTATACTCCTTTTTTTTTGAAAAATAGATAGTCATAAAAGTTAGATATTGGGTAAATAATAAATTTAATTAAATAATATTTTTACAAGGGGAACTAGGATGATTTTAACGGATAGATTTACAAAAGGGTTTATAGCAGGGCTAGTCGGTGGAGTTGCTTCCTTTAGCTGGGGCTTGTTTTCAAAATATGTTTTGCATTTCACTGATATAATTTTTGGAGAGTTTGCTGCAATATTGGTCTATGGAAAACCAGCTGTTTCTTTAGGTGAGCACCTTTTTGCCCAAGTTGCCTTATTTGGTTTTTATGGATTATGTGGAGTAATTTTTGCATTTTCTATTCCTTATATCTCCAGTAAAAACATTTACATCAAAGGTTGCCTTTGGGGCATCTTTGTCTGGTTCTTTTCTCATGCGGTTACGGTACTCTTTAGAGTACCTGAATTAACTATCATGGACCTCAGCACATCAATTTCACATTTTATAGGTGGCTTACTTTGGGGTGGAGCCATGGTCTTTACTCTTAATTATTTATCTAGCAAAACCGGAGTATAAAAAAAATGGGGATATGGCATAACATTGAGCCCACATCCCCATTTTCTTTAGCATTCATTTATCTTATAACTTTAAATTCTCCTGTGGCTACTGGCTTACTGCCTTCCCCTAGGAAATAGGCTTCCACAGTGTAATCCCCAGTTGATTTAGGAATCCACTCTGCAGCACAGGCTATTACTTCACCTTTTTTAACAGTTATATTTTGCAAAGCTGTTAAGAAATCATAGTCATCGCTCCACTGCCAAACTTTATTACCATTCCTTTTAATCACAAAATCATAGACTTGGCTTGAACTTAAAGTCTTGGTAATATCTTTATCTGTAAAATTACAGATATTTAAAAATAAATCTACCTCATCACCTAGCTTAACTTCTTCTGGATCAATGTCTAAATAATATGTTAAATCAGTTTTTTCGGCAGCTACTACAATTTTTTCCCTGGCTACTGGAGTTTTCGTGCTTTCCCCTAGGAAATAGGCCTCTACTGTATAGGACCCTACCTTTTCAGGTTTCCAGCTAGCGTCATAGGATACAGTCTTTCCAGCCTTAAAGGTTAAATTTTGAATAGCCATAGTGAAGTATCTTCCATCGCTCCACTGCCAGACCTTCTCATTGCCTTTTTTAACTACAATATCAAATTGCTGACCTGAGCCGAATGTCTTAACTATATCCTTTTTCCCAGGATTGGTAACAGCTAACTTAAAATCAATCTTTTCTCCAACTACTGCCTTTTCAGGCTTTACAGTAAATTCATATTTTAATTCCTCTTTTACAGAGCTGACTAATTTAATAGATCTAATTTTATCCCCCCAACACTCTACCTTAACAATATCTCCTACTTGATAGGCTTTTCTATCCTCCCTATCTAATTTAAGGGCTTTTAATTCCTCTTTCCCTTCAATAACAATCCAGGTTTCCTTAGCTACTTCTTTAACTAAGATAATGGTGCCCTCAATTGTATTCTTGGAGATATTTTTAAACACATGCTGGAAAGGTGACGGTAATTCCTTCCCTCGTTCTAATTTTTTCTGCAACCCAGGGGGTAACCCTTTGGCCCATTTATTATCTTTTTCCCATTTCTCGCCTGGGCATGCCCAAGCTACACTGGTAAAAACAAAGGACACCAATAAAAACACCACGGCCATCGAAAACAACTTACCTTTTCTCATTTTCAATATCATCTCCCTATATTTTTCCCCTTTTATCTAATTAGACGAATTAGTATGTAGGGGGTTCCTGTTTTCAATTATTTACTTCGCTGAAAACAGCTTTTTTAGGGTGCCATTTATTGGGAAAAAGGTCCCTATTTTCTTAGTAATTTAGTAGTTTTGTTCCTTTTCCCCTCAAACATCAATTGTAAATACCTTTTCATTAGCTTTATTGAGCCTTTGGACAGCCTAAACACTGTTAAGGGGCCAAATTTTTTAATAAGATAGACCACATTATTGCTAAACAAATTAATATATAAATTAGTCTTTAAAATTTCATAATAATACCTTTGGAGACTCATCTGGGAAGGTGCAATAACCACCTGTCCAAAGCTCCAGGCTTCATAATCCTCCACCTTATAAAGGAGTCTTTTTTGATATTCTTTATACATAGGTAAATTAGGAAAGGGAGTTAATGGTGAAAAGCTAGCAATCTCTGGAGCTAATTTCTTTAAATATTTTCTAAAGGCTTGAAAATCCTCTCTATCCCAATCAGGGTGGATTATAAAGGAGGCCCAAGCATCTATTCCTAATTCCTTTAATATCTTACTAGCCTTTAGATTATCCTCTAAGGTAGACTTTTTCTTATAACTTAGAAGTTCTTTCTCCTTAAAGGATTCATATCCAACTAAAACTGCTCGCAGACCTAAGGTAGCAAACCGCCTAATGCTCTCTTGGTTTCTAAGAATACTATCTACACTACCATAGCAAATAAAATTCTTCTCTATGTTTGCTCGCTCTAGGAAATTACAAAGTTCCTCTATTCTTTGAGGGTTATGAAGAAAATCATTATCAAAAATCATAATATTATCTTCTTCAATACTTAAAATTTCTCTTATTACTTCTTCCATATCAAAATACTTTTCTCGAAGGCCCTCTATTCTCCATCTCAAACAAAAACTACAGGTTTTTGAGCACCCCTGAGCAGTAGCCATAATGGCACAGGGTTTATAGCCAAAATAGGAATATTGGCTTCGATATTTAGCTGTCGATTTGCGATTAGGACAAATATATTCATTAACTCCACATTTATTACTTGTTTGAAAGCCATTTTCTTGACTACAGATACCGTCAATAACAGGGGGCTGGTCCCCCTTTTCCAAATAATCAAAGAGCAGATTAATATTTTCTGTGGTGGTATATTGCAAAACATGATCAATGTCCGGGATAAAAAAGCTTTGGCTATTTAAGTAAGCCTGGGTACCCCCCACCACTGTAATTATAGTGGGATCATAGTTCTTAACCCTTTTAGCTAAGTCTCTAACGCTATAAACATCAATACAAAGGGATGTTAACCCTACTACCTGAGGCTTATACTCCCTGAGTTTTTCCTCAATCTCTATACTCTCGGACATTAGATCAAGGATTTCTAATTGATGTTTATCCTCCAGCATGGCATAAACAATCTCTAGGCCAATGGGCTCACTATACATAAATTCCCCCAGGGTAATAGCTTGCTTAATTCTCGCTGGTCTAACCAAAAGTATCTTCATATCTTGACCTCGTTAAATAATATTAGGGGTGATCCTCTGCTTGATTTGGTACCGGTAATATAAATTGACCATTAAGTAAAATAAATATTTATCCATGCCTTTGAAGAAGTCTTTTCTAAAGATGGTCCTTTTAAAAATAGATTTAAAAGTAAATACCTCATTATAAAGATCCCAATAGGCCTTAGTTAGTTCCTCAGGAGTCATGTTTTTGGGGATATGCACCGCTTGGGAGCCATTATAGGAATAAATATCCTGATTATAAATTCTCTGCTCTTTCTCTAAAACCTCAAAATATTTGGTCCCCGGAATAGGAGTTAAAATGTAAAACCTGGGTACCACAATCTTATTATCTTCTATGAATTTAGCAGTATTTCTTATGGACTCTAGGGTATCTCCATCAGCACCCACTACCATTTCAGTGGAAATATCGATCCCAGCCTTTTGGATATTTTCAATTAACTGGGGATACTTACTAGGTTTGGCCCAGCCCTTATCCATAGACTTTAGGCTTTCCGGAGAAATGCTCTCCAAACCAAAACTAAGGGCAATACAACCACTATCAGCCACTATCTTTAACAGCTCAGGATCCTCCCCAATGGTAATAGAGCATTGGGACATCCATTTTATATCCAGCTTCTTAATTTCCTGACATAGTTTAAGGAGGTATTCCCGATCAGCAATTATATTGTCATCTAATAAAAGGAATTTCTTAAAGCCCAATTCCTTAACCTGAGCAATGTCTCTCACCACTTCAGAAATCTCTCTTTTTAAATATTGGTTTTGATAGAGGCAGTAGACTGAGCAGAAACTACAGGAATTAGGGCAGCCCCTCCCAGCTTGCACAGGTAGGAAATCTCCAATCTTTTTATCTAAGATTAAGTCAAACCTGGGTAAAGGGGTAGTCAATTTACTTATTTTCTTTTGGTAAAAAGCCTTAAGGTTCCCTTCTTCAAAATCCTCTATTACTTGCTCCCAGACCCCTTCGCCATCACCAATAACCACACTATCACAGTATTTCTTAGCTTCCTGGGCCATCAAGCTAACCATATATCCCCCTAGGATTACAGTCTTGCCCCGCTTTTTAAATTCCTGGGCAATATCAATGGAACGAATAACTGCATGCCCCATACTCCCTATACCAATTAAATCCGCATCCGTATCAAAGGGTATTTCCTCAATGGTTTCTAAGACTATTTCCACTTCCCAACCCTTGGGAGTTAAAGCAGCCAAAAGGGGTAAACCCAAGCCCACAAAATACAATTTATTCTTTTTAATAAGCTTCCCCTGGGTATCATAGGGTGTGGATTGGATTAAGAGCAGTTTTTTCATATTAGTTACCCCTTATCATTTTCTTAAGATATTGCATAGTCACCCTAGTACTACCTAAAGATAATTTCAACACATCCCAAAGGCCATACTTTTTTATGATTTTCAAAACATTCCGGGGCTCCATGGTGACCTTATAGTAGAGCTTAATAATTTCCCAATAATACTGGCGAATGGACATGGCAGTGGGCTTTAACACCAAATGAGCTAAATCCCACTTTTCAAACTCTTCCTTCTTAATTATAAAGTCCTTAATATAAACTTGATAAATTGCTGTACCCTCCAGAGGAGTCAATGGTTGTAGATTAACAAAGATTAGACCTTGATCCTTTAGCCAGTTATGAAGGTTCTGAAAATCCTTTTTCGAGAAATCCATGGGTAAAATTAGGGTTCCGTAGATTTCTATCTGGTATTTTTTTAAAATAGCAATAGCTCTTTCGTTTTCAACTAGGCTGGTCTTCTTATTGTATTTATCCAAATCTGCATTGCGATAGGATTCTAACCCAACGATAACTGCACTTAACCCCTGGTCTTTAAAAACCTTGATAACATCCTCATTATTAGCAATAAAATCTGCCCGTCCATAAACTAAAAAATTCTTTTTGATGTTATTTGCCTGGAGTTCTTGGCAAAATTCCAATATTCTTTCCCTGGAAAAAAGAAAGTCATCATCGACAATATAGATTTCCTTTTCTGGGATCTCCTTTAGTTCGGCAATTACTGAAGAAATTTCCCGGGTAAAATACTTGCCCCTAGTTATTTCCTTGCAGAAACAGAAGCTACAATTATAGGGACAACCATAGGAGGTTTTGATTAGAGCACAGGGATTATGAAACATATAGTAATATTTTTCTCTATATTTACTAACCTTAGCTCTAGCTGGAAACTTGTATTGAAAACTGGTTTCCTGACTACTCTTTTTACCCTCCCGATAGGTACCCTCAATATCCGTATTTTCTAAATCCTCTAAAATGGCATTAAAGGTTTTGATAGCATTGGCCTCTAAGATAAAGTCAATATCTTTACTTAGAAAATCCTGGGGCACTACTTCCGCATGGACCCCGCCTACAATAACCTTACACTCTGGTCTGAGGTCCTTTATTCTAGCAGCATATTCTTTGATCACATTAACATGGGTAATATATCCGCCCATGCCTACCACATCGGGCTGGTACTTTTTTATAAAGTATTCCAGAGGTTTCTTTTCGATAATCATATCGATGATTTCCACCTGAGCTTCGGCCCTTTCTATATTACCTGCGATATACTCTAGTTCCAAGGGTTCACAAATCATCACATGCTGTAACCCAATAGTTTCCCTGTGGGGCCTGGGTCTAATGAGGAGAATCTTCATTGTTTTTCCCCTCCCTTAAGAATAAATAAATAGATAGAAGGCATATAGAATCTTTCCTTAATTAAAATCACTTTTTCTAAAGTAAAAATTCCTTGTGCCAGTTTTTCCATTGTTCGGACACTAGGATAATTAGCCTGCCCAGTAGTAAATTTCACAAAAAACAGGGCGATTTTATCATACAAATTATTTTGGGAGGCTTGGGCTAAGAGGAGGTGCCCCCTCCCCTCTAATAATTGTTGAAAGTTTTTCAAGATTTCCCTTTGGTGGGGATAATAAGGAAAGGAATGAGTACAGATAATAATGTCAAAAGTTTCTTGCCAAGCTCCTAGGTTATTAACATCCATCTTTTGATATCTAATCCCTTCACTTAGACTTTGAGCCCTGTTAATCATTCCCGAAGAAAAATCTATTCCTGTCAATTGCAATTGAAAATCGGGGAAAGTCCTTTGGATATCCCGAAGAAGTTCCCCTATTCCACAGCCTACATCTAAAATCTTATAAGGCTTTTCCTTTTTTAATATCCCCTGTAAAGCTTGAAGCACTTCCCGACGGGTAGGACCTAAGGAATATCTTTGGACCCAAAGTCGATCATAACTCTGTGCCCAAAAACTCCAAAGCTTTTCTTTAGCCATAATGTCCTCCCCCCTGATATATTTTCGTTATTTCGCGACTCTGCGGGCGCGCGGGCGCGCTTTTACTTCTTAGCTAGTCTGCAAGACAGTGAGCGAGAAATTTTGTCTAGCTAGTTAGTCGGTGCCACGATGACACTGTGTTTTCTTACACTGACATGCAGATTTACCTTTAAGACATCACACTTTTAACACAAAATTGCTTCGCGCAAAACCATACAGTAATCAGTATACATTTTTCATAACAATAGTTTCTTCCAATTTTTAAATACAAAGTCTCTAATATATTTACTCCTAAAAAATTGTTCGATATAAATTAAATAAAAGTGCAGATAAAAAGCATACTTACTCATATGAACTGGCTTTAGGGTTAAATGGAGAAAGTCCCATTTACTGGGGTCAGTAGTCTCTAGCTGATCCTTATATTGCTCATATAATTGGGTGCCTTTGACAGGGGTAAAAATGGAGGCGGTATAGCTCTTTAAGCCCATTTTTCTAATCCCCTTACGAAGATGGCGAAAATCCCTAGGGGTAAAGTCTATATCAGCAATAAAAAGCCCCGTTAAATTAATACCTGCCTGCCTTAAAATCTCTACGGCTTTAAAATTATCCTGGGCTGAACAGGTTTTATTAAAATTATCTAAAATTCTATCCTCAATGGCTTCCATCCCTACTATTAACTCCACAAAGCCAACATCAGCTAATCTTTGGATAAGGTCTTTATTTTTAACAATAAAATCTACTCGGGAATAAGCAATAAACTTCTTTTTTATCCCCCTAGCTTCTAAAGCCATAATAAACTGAATAATCCTCTGCCGCTCAATAAGAAAGGTATCATCAATAATCCATATGTAAGGAGCCTCAATTTCAGCAATTTCTTCTACCACCCTAGCTATGGGCCGGGTAGCATAAATACCTTGATTTAACAGTTTACAATAACAGAAGCTACAATTATAGGGGCAGGATAGAGCTGTTTTGACCATAGCTACAGGGCTATAGTGCAGATACTTGGTACGGTTTTGATACTGGTAAAAATACTCCCTCCTAGGAGTGGGTAAACTTTGTAAATCCGCAGGGATCTTTTTATTAACCTGCCACACTCCCTGTCTATAATAGGCAATGCCTTCAATCTCTTCTAGTTTTTCTCCAGCAAAGGAACTTTCAATTAGTTTTTTTAAGGTGTTCAGACCATCGGAATGAACAATAATATCTATATTTTGATTAAAGAAGTCTCTATAGTTAACCTCAGCATGGACCCCACCAACTATCACCCTAACCTGGGGATTGGCCTCCTTAGCATACTGAGCATATTGAATTATTGTCTCCTGAGCAGTGATATAACCGGTGAGAACTAGCACCCGGGGACTATATTCTTTGAAAACTTGGACAAAACTTTTGCCCTCTAAAAGATTATCATAGATGCGATGTTTTACCCCTAAGTTCTGGCAAAGGGCTGATAAGTACTCTAGCTCCAAGGGCTCAGTAACCACTGGTTCTAATTTAGAAAAAATAGTTTTTCTATGACATTTTACCAAGAGGATTTTCATCATTTTCCTCCTTAAAAACCCGATGTTTAATAGCATAGGGCTGATAGGAAAAGCTAGGTATTAATTTGGAAATCACCCCGTTGAAAAGGGGATTGCTATGGTAAGCAGACATATATTTTGGGTATTGGCTAGCCCCCAGCTTTAACTTGGTTTCCTCAGCTGTTTGCCCTAAGTCTAAATATTTATAGCCCTTCTCTATGGCGTAATCAACTAGCTTTAATAGTAGGTTATAATATAAATCTAGCCTTTCGTTATATGAACGATGAAACCCACCTAGGAGAAAAATCAATTCTTCCCCCTTGGCCACCAACTGCAAAAAGGCAATAGTTTCGTTATTCAAGGTGAATTTAAAGATTTTGGCAGGAAATTCCCTGAAAAATTCAATAGGTAGCTTTTCTAGCTTAGCTTCTGAATGTTCATAAACTTCTAAGTAGAGTCTGTACATGGCTTGATCAAAAGAGTTATTGTCCTCTAGTTCTGTAATCTTAACCTCATTAAATTTGTTTAGGGCCTTTTTGGCCCTATATCTATAGTGACTGCGTAGAGCTTGTAAATATTCCGAAAATTTTTGCCACCTAATTTCCAATCTACAGGTAGGGAGGGTGTTCCCTTGGGCTAAATTTAATTCATCCTCAGAATTTAAGATTAAATAAAAGCCCTTTAAGCTTTTGATATATTGAACCATTTCCTCAAGCCTAGCTTTGTCTTTCAGAGCATAGCCACTTTTAGCGGTTGATAATGGGATGCCCACGATATTTACAGGTACTTTTAGAGCAATATTCTGAGCAAAGGTAAAAATATCCAACTTAAGTTTATAGGTAACAAGGGCTATTCCCCTTGTAGTATCCAAATGATAAGTTTGCTGGCAGGGGTTTAGTTTTTCCAAATGGCCTAATATTGTTTTAGTTAAAAAAATATTTCCTTCCACTAGTTGATCCCAAGACTGTGGGAGCTCAGCGGCTTTATTATATACTTCAAACATTCCCTGGCCTCCTAAAGGTGTACTAAAAACACCTTATAATGCTTATATTCCAGGTCCCCCCAACGCATTCCTAAACCCCGGGAATCCATATTTTCTTCTAATATCCAGGAGGATTCACAAAGATCATATTTACCCCCAACTAGTTCATGACATTTATGGAGAAGGGCTAAAACACCGCCCCTTTTTTGATGTTCCGGGATTACTCCCAGTTCTACAATTTTAAACCTTCTGATTTTATTAGGAAAAATCTTGGCCTTAATCAAGGTCTTAAGCCCTAGTTTTTCACCAGGCTTAAGCAACTCATTGAAATCAGGGTACCAGAGCATAAAGCCCACAGGCTTTCCTTCAAATTCTAAAAAGAGCAAATTCTCATCCTTTAAAAGAAGCTTCATGTCTTGAAAAAGTTCTAAATCCTCTTCCTTTCTCCTTTGATAATAAAACCGATGGCTTTGAAAGGCTTGATTATTCAGAGAAGTATAGGTCTCCATAGTTTCCTGGAGATTCTTGAAATTGGCCTTTCGGACAGTATATTTAGAAGTTATCCTCTCTAGTAAAGGCTGGGGAAGATTGAATTGAAAATTATGCATATCTATCAGGTAACTTACCAAATTTATTTCTTTAGTGGCGTATTTTTTAAAATACTCTAGATAATAAGGGGGATTATAGGCACCACCAAAACTAACTGGAGTATTAAAATGATCAGCTAAAAAACCCAGTCCATAATTAACATGAAGGTCAAGTCCAATTAAAATTTCCTTAATTCCTCTTTCCTTGGCTAAGGCTTTACCATAATCAATAATTAGATCTATGGCCTGCTCTTGCTGTTCTAGGGCTTCAAAGAAACAAATTTGTAGGGTATCGGCCATCCGATCAACAATAGCAAAGGTACAGACGGCTAAAATCTTATCTCCTTCAGTAACCATTATGGGGATAATGGTACTGGTTTTACATATCTCTCCTTTACCCTTCAGGATCATCTTAATAACAGTTTCCATGGTATCTCGATAGTAGATATTATTCTTATAAACATCCTTCATAAAGGTTAAATATTTATTTATTTTATCCTGAGCTATAACTTCGATTTTCATTTTAGCACCTCAATGGGTCAAACTTAGGCTACTTTGCGCACCCTCATTATATTTTAAGGATAGTCTCATGTAAACCTTTGAGAGGACAGTTGGAATTTATTACACTATGCCTTTTATTAAGGGTGGAGTCAAATTAACTTATAATTATGTGTTATTGACACCCTAGAAGGGGTTAATTAAACTAAATAGGAAAACTACTTGAAGGAGTTTCTGATTATTTATGAAAAACAAATGGCAAATTTGGTGGAAACAAACCCGTCCCCATACCTTGACTGCCTCTTTTGTGCCAGTTTTTATAGGTAGTGTTCTAGCTTATGGGGAAGGATCTTTAGATTATACTTTATTAGCTTTTATGCTTATAGCCTCAGTCCTTATCCAGATTGCTACCAATAATTTTAACGAATATTATGATTTTAAGCGGGGGCTAGATACTGAGGATTCTGTGGGCATTGGTGGAGCAATTGTTAGGGATGGGATTAAACCGGGGAGAGTCTTGACCTTAGCTTTAACCCTTTATTTTATAGCCATGCTCTTAGGATTATATATTATTATCAAGACTAGCTGGTGGATTGCAGTGATTGGCGCTATTTCCATGGCCTTTGGTTATCTTTATTCAGGGGGGCCCTATCCCATAGCCTATACACCCTTTGGAGAGTTTTTTTCTGGGCTATTTATGGGCATTGGTATTGTGGCTATTTCCTTCTATATCCATACTGGTTTCGTTACCCAGGAAATATTTTTCATTGCCTTACCCATCGCCGTCCTTATTGGAGGTATCCTCATGTCCAATAATATTCGTGACTTGGATGGAGACAAAGAAAGGGGCCGGAAGACTTTAGCTATTTTACTAGGCAGAGAAAAGGCCATAAAATTCTTAGCGGGGATGTTTATCTTTAGTTATTTATGGTGTGTTTATCTTATCTTCATTGATTATTTGCCCCTCTGGTCACTTTTGGTGGTGCTAAGTGTCCCCTCAGCATATGGAGCAATTACTAAGTTTCAGGGTAAGAAACTGCCTATTGAAATGATGCCTGCCATGAAGCTCACGGGTAAGACTAATACTCTCTATGGACTTTTCTATGGTCTTGGAATTCTATTGGGAATATTATAAGACCCCCACTTATAAACAAGAGGGGGTCTAGTTATTTAATAAGAGAATAATTTTTATAGATTTTCACTTAATATTAATCTTGTTAATTCAAAGGGCTCTAGATGCTTTCCTTCTTTATAAGCCCGCATATTACCTCCAGATATTTCATCAATTAAAGCTATTTCCTTATCTTCCCCTACCCGACCAAATTCAAATTTAATATCATACAAATCTATTTCTTTTTTAGCTAATTCCTCTTTTACTATCCTAGCTATTTGATGGGTAAGCTCTATTATTCTCTGATATTCCTCGGCGGTCAAAATGTCTAGCATCACTAGGGCATCCTTGGAAATGGGGGGATCCTGTCTTTGATCATCCTTTAGGGTAAATTCCACAAAGCTATCTAGGGGTTGTCCTTCTTCAACATACATTCCATAACGGCGGAAGAAACTACCCACTGCCCTAAAGCGGCAGATTACCTCTAATCCTTGACCAAAAAATTCAGCTGGTTTTACAGTCATGGTCGCTTCTTCTAGATTGGCATCAAGATAATGGGTAGGTATTCCTTTTTCCTTTAAGATTTCAAAAAAATATTTGGTTAGCTTAAGTCCCGCCTTACCTGCTCCCTCCAAGGTTAAGCCTACTGTATTGGCCCCAGGGTCAAAAACACCATCTTCTCCTGTGAGAGTATCTTTAAACTTCAGTAAATAGTTACCATCCTCTAAAGCATAGACATCTTTTGTTTTACCAGTGTAAACCAGCCTCACTTACATCAACCCCTTTTAATCTTTTTATTACTTCAATATCTTGTTTAAGTAAATTTTCTGCAATTAGCCTATTTATTTACAGCTAAGATACAGGTGCGTTTTACAACTTTACCTAAAATAAGTCTTATTTAATAATTATAAAACAAGTACTTAGTCAATGGCAAAAGGATTATAAAAAATCCATATATTTCTGCAAAAGTCATTGACAGTCTTTTATATACTATGGTATTATATATATTTTTTGCAAAAAATACATTATTATGCTATACTAAGTTATAGATCCTAATAGGAGGTGGAACTTGGTGTTTAAAATTGGTGATAAAATAGTTTATCCCATGCACGGAGCTGGTATTGTCAAAGCTATTGAAGAAAAGGAAGTTTTAGGGGAAAAGCACATGTATTATGTTATGAAATTAAAAGACATGCAGGTTATGCTTCCTATCAGATCTGATGTAGGAGTTAGGGAAATTGTTGATCTTACTACCTTGGAGGATGTTATTGAATCCCTCCAAGAAGAAGGCGTTACTTCCAAACTTAATGCAACCCAAAGACAAAGGGTGAACTTAAACAAGATTAAAAGTGGTGATATACACCAGGTTGCTGAGGTAATCCGGGATTTAGCCCACTTGGCTAAAAAAAGAACCCTTTCTACTGGGGATAAAAATATATTGGATAATGCTCGTCAGATATTTTTAAGTGAACTAGTCTTAGTTAAAAACGTAACACCAGAGGAAGCTACAGAAATACTAGATGAAGCTTTGAATGAAGCCCAGGATGAAGCTATTGGATGTTAGTTTAAGCCTTTTGCTTGAATAGTACAAATGAGGCCCAGTTAGGGAAGGAGATCCGCTAACTGGGCCTTTGCCTATTTATCCTTGTATTTGGGTATTGATACAATGGCTTTAAATAAGTCACCATCTATTTCTATTTTAAAGCTACCCTTTTGTAATTCTACTAGACTTTTGGCTATAGATAAACCTAGGCCACTACCTTGACTAGTTCTGGCTTCATCTCCCCTAGTAAAGCGTTCCATTAAATAATCAGGGGAGATATTTAACTCATAAGCTGAGATGTTTTTAATAGTTAGCCTTATAAAGGTTTCGAATACTTCAATATCTATATACACCCTAGACCCCATAAGGGCGTATTTAAAAACATTGGCTAAAAGATTTTCTATAACTCTCCACAATAGTTTGCCATCAGCATAAACATAAACCTTTTCCTCTGGAGCATTAATCCTAAAATCTAATTTAGCTTCCTGTATCTTATCATTCAATTCCCCTAACCCCTGAGTAATCAAGGAAATAATATCTATTTTTTCAAAGTTAACGGGGATATTTCCGCTAGAGGCTTTGGAAGCCTCGAACAAATCATCAGTTAGGGTTTTTAATCTTTGAGCCTTTTGATCAATTATTTCTAGGTATTCCCTTATTTTTTCCTGGTCCTCTTCTTGTTTCAATAAATCTACATAAGTAATAATTGAGGTTAAAGGTGTTCTAATATCATGGGAGACATTAGTGATTAGTTCTGTCTTTAACCGTTCGCTTTTTAGTTCATTGGCCACGGCTTTGTTTAGTCCATCAGCGATTCCATTTATATCACTAGCCAGTTTAGCTAATTCACCATCCCCAGGAATATCAATCTTATGGTGGACATCTCCCTCTTTAATCCGCTCTACTCCTTCTTTAATAACATTAAATTCCTTGACCTTTCTGAGAGCCAACCAAGCACCTACTCCAAGAGTGATGGGAAACATAAAGAAGGTTGCAACTACTAACAAGGGATAGCCTACAGCTAGTAAAACTACCTTTACTCCTGTACTTCCACTATTATAAACATCCTTAACGAATTTAAAGATTTTAAAAAAAATACTATAAGTTAAAGAGTGTTTGATAAAAGTTCGATTTTTAAGGTGTTTAACCAACGAGAGAACTAAGATTAAACCTAGGGCACCAATAATAAAGGTGGCTGGAAATATTATCTGATAAACTTCACTGTGAAAACCAATCCCAACAATAATCACAAACCATAAGGTGATTAAGGAAAAACACATGCCAATATTAATATCAGTATAAATTTTATCCACAAAATTTAAGTGAACCTTATCTTCTCCTGGTTTCCTACCAATAATTATCAGTAAATATATAAAGGCTACTAGAAATACCGCCAAAAATCCAACTAATTTATATACATTACCCAGAACAAGGTCTTTCTTTTCTTGCCATTCTGATATTTCTTTATTTATGTGATTTTCGGCGAAGGCCAAATAAAAGGCATCTTGAGATTTTATTTGATCGATATTATTATTTAGCCAATGATAATAAGGACTTTTCTTTATTTCCTCAGGAAACATCTTTTGTTCTTGACCTGCCAAAATCAGATAAGCAGGGAAGTCCTGAATATCTTCCTGAAGATTATTGGAGCTATTGGTAAATTCCTGTTCCCCAGCTCTAACATAATAAACAAGCCCAGGATATCCATTTATCCTTTGTAAAACTTTATTATAATTTTCTAAATCATCTTGGATTATAGTATCTTTTATTTGGGATATTTCCTCTGCATAAATCTCCTTAAATACCTCATAATTCTCTTCATCAGTTAGGTTATGGTTATACCTACGAGAATACTCAAAATCACGATATAATCTATCTTCTTTTGCTTTTATCTCATCCTTGGTGACTGTTGCCCCACTTAAGATATGCTCTTCACTTTGATATCTCTTTAATAATAATAAATCACTCAAAATATTATTAGTTTTAGCTATATATTTTCTACTTTGGTAATAGCTATCCTCAAAAGCTAGCTCAAAATCAGCATTGTAGACTTCTACCATGGTTAAAAATACTGTTAAAGCATTACTAAAACAGAATAGAACAATCATAAAAACAATTATTTTAGTTAATAAAGAATGGCTAAATTCTTTCCACTTTGTATCCAATCCCCCACACCACCTTTAAGTATTTTGGTTCCTTTGGGTTAATTTCAATCTTTTCTCTGATTTTTCTAATATGCACCGCCACTGTGTTTTCCGGGTTAATGGCATCCTCCTGCCATACCTTTTCATAGATTTCCTCAATAGAATATACACGACCAGCATTAGCTGTTAATAACTTTAAAATTTTATACTGTACGGGAGTGAGCTTTACCTCTTCACCATCCACAGTGACCCTCTTACTCTCATCATCTATCTCTAGGCCTCCAGTTCGAAAGACATTTTCCTTGGTTTCTAAGCTACCTAAGGTAGTATATCTTCTCAACTGGGACTTAACCCTGGCTATCAACTCTAAGGGGTTGAAAGGCTTGGTGATATAATCATCAGCCCCCATGTTTAACCCTAATATTTTATCTGTATCTTCAGATTTTGCTGAAAGCATGATTACTGGAATATTATTTTCTTCTCTAATTTTCATAGTAGCCCTTATACCATCCATTTGGGGCATCATAATATCCATGATTATAAGGTGGATTACTTCCTCTTCTAAAATATCCAAGGCTTCACGGCCATTATAGACTTTAGATACCTGATAGCCTTCATTTTCTAAATAAATACTAATAGCCTCAACAATTTCCTTATCATCATCACAAACTAGTATCTTCACAGTGGACCACCTCGACACATTAATTTGTTCAAATTATATCACACCCTTTTAATTCTTCTTTAAGGTAATGATAGCAAGTAAGTCTTAAGATACTCCTTATAAAAATCTTAAGTATTTCTTAAATCTTTTAACTAAAATTAAAAGGCATAAGCCCCTTACTTGTGAAAGCATTTATTCTAATGTTAAAATAAATACAAATTTAGCATTATAAGGGGCAGCAAATGAACTTTAAAATATATATTGTAGGGAAAAAAATAGATGGCTTCTACCAGGAAGCCATCCAGGAATATCAGAAAAGATTAAGTCGCTATTGTAAGATTAATTATAGTTTTGTAAAAAACGAAGAACAATTGGCAAAAAAGATTTCCAATAAAACTTACATTATTAATATTTCTCCCTCCGGCCAAGAGGTATCCTCGGAGGAATTGGCTCAAAAGATTAATGATTGGGCTGTCTCAGGAATTTCTGATATAACTATTATAAATTCCTCCCCAAAGATCCCCACTCAGGAGCATCTAGCTATTAGCTCTATGGAAATGGACCCAGGCTTAATGACAACTATTATTTTCGAGCAGATTTACCGGAGTTACAGAATTCTTAATAACCAAGCCTATCATAAGTAATCTAATAAACCTTTCCTCTACCTATGGGATTTTAAACTTAAGTTAGCTACTATTCCTGCTAGGAAATTATCTTTTTTTAACTCTACGGCCTTATGCATACATAGTTCATGGCAACACATACACTCTATACATATTTGGTAGTTTATTTTTTTGGTATCCTTATCTATTGCCTCCATGGGGCAACTTTCTACACAAACATTACAGCCTTTACAATTTTTTAAGTTAACCTTTGGCCTTGTTTTGAAAAAATCGATAACCTTTATTAACACCTTATAGTTTCTTTTTTTGCCCGTTTTAAATCTTTTTGGTAACCTAAAGTTTTTTAGCTTAGGTGCTTCTTGATAGTCGCCTTCTATTAGGATGTTTTCTAATTTACTTTCTCCAAGTCCTCTCTTTTGGCTCGCTAATAAAATTGGGACATCTTCAATTTTTAAACCTAACATATCAATTGCTACTCTATCTAAAGCTAAAGGATCTTCACTGATAAGAATCTTATTAGCCTGATAAACCCTTCCCGCTGTGGGCCCCTCCCCTTCCATAGCAATAATACCATCCATAATATGGAGGGAAAACTTTGTGGCCTTATGAATATCCACTATTATATGACCAAAATCTAATGGATCTGGGGCCATTTTATGGTACTTTGCTTTTCGTAATCCTGGTACACATCCAAATAAATTTTTAACAGCCCCAGTATAAATCCCTGCTGAGTGGGTCTTTAATTTGGGCAGATTTATAACCACATCAGCATCAAAAAGGGGCTTGGCTAGGTACATCTTTTCTCTGGGATTACTTTCTGCAGTGACTTCTACGACCCCTTCACTATCAAAGTTTTTAATAATGGCTCCTTCTTCCTTAGCGACTTTTTCATATCCAGAGACCTTGAAGCTTTGAGCAGTAGGGGCAATTCCAGCAATAGCCCCTCCAGAACTATCCCCTATCCATACTGTACAACCCTTTTTCTTTAAAATCCTGACCAAAGCTCTCACAAACTCACTATGGGTAATAGCCGCAGATTCTGAAGTTTTAGGTCCAATTAAGTTCACCTTGAGTAAGACTTTATCCCCTGACTGGATATATTTATTCCAACCTCCCAATTGTTCCATACTCTCATTAATAATTCTAACTAAATTCTCGAGGTCATAGTTTTTACATTCCTTAAGGATTACCTTACTCACTATAATCATTCCTTTTCTAATTTTCCTGGCCTTATAATCTTTGCCAACATTATTAAAAAGCAGTCAGGTCCATAAAAACTACAGCTACAACCATGTAAAAATAAATTTAACAAAAGGTTCTAAAATTCCTTTTTATACTTAGTAAAAAAATTCAGATGGCCAAAAAAACCACCTGAACTAAATATCTAAAAAAATAGTTTATAATCTTTTTTTTAAATCCTCTATCTCAGCCTTTAGCTTCTCTATCTCTTTATTAATTCCTGCCAGTTGAGACATGGCAGCTAAGGCAAAAATTAAAGCTACCGGGGTTAAATATCCCCAAAAATCCATTTAAAAGCTCACCTCCATACCTAAAAGGCAAATCCAATTGAACCAAAGCCTCCGTGTGAACCCATCGCTGGACCTAACTCACCAAGTATAATTTCTTTAGGGTTTAAAATTCTTCTAATTTCTTTAATTAAATAGTCTAACTCATCCTGAGGAGCTTTAGCGTGTAGAATCACGAAGGGTTCTTTACTTACATCTTTATTAGTTTCTTGAAACAATTCTAAAACCCTTCTAAGTTGTTTTTTTCGACCCCTGATATTGGCCACTACTTTTATACTGCCATCAGGAAATAAATTCAAGATAGGTTTGATATCTAGGAACTGGGCAATATTGCCTTTCCAATTAGAAATTCTACCACCCTTGATTACATTTTCTAAGTCCTTAATCGCTATAAAAGTATGGTAATTGTTTCTATTCCTTAAAATTTCTTCCTTTACTTCTTCCAAGCTAAGTCCTTGGTCTATAAGTTCTTGAGCCTTCATTATCTGCAAACCAGTTCCCATACTAATATTTAAGGAATCAATAACTTCGATAGGGTGATCAAACATTGATTTGGCTACTAGTGCACTTTGATATGTTCCACTGGTTGCCGCAGAAATCGTAATACTTAGGATGGGACCCTTATCTTTTGCTTTATTAAAAGCTTCCACAAAGGCCTGGGGTGCAGGCAAAGATGTTTTAGGCACATCTTTTGATATAGACATTTTTTCATAAAAAGCTTCTTTACTTAATTCAATCCCGTCCTTAAAAGTTTGGTCACCAAACTGGATATTCATAGGAACGACCTCTATATTATTTTTGAGGACAAATTCCAACGGCAAATCGGCAGCACTATCCGCTACAATTTGAATTTTCATCTTTCCTCCTAATGAGTGTTTTTCTGTAGTATACTACATAATTCGACAAAATAGCATATTTTTCTTCAAATACTTTTTACTTGATTTAAAACATTAATTGAGTTAGCATATTGTGAGAAAAGGAGGTCCCTTCTATGTCATTAAATATGGAGAATAATTCCGAACAAAATCAAATGTTAAGTAGAAAAGATAAGAACAAATCAAACACCTCAAAAACTATAATAATTTCCTTAGTGGGTATCATCCTCTGGGGAGCAATTGTTTACTTTGGCTATACCTATGCCAAAGATTATATTGATACTTCTATAAAACAAGTACAGCAAGAAAATGCCCTTAATATACAGCAATTAACAGAGGAAGTCCAGACCTTAAAGCTAGAAGTTAGAAACTTAACTGATAGTATCATTTCCACTGGTCTAACTCTGTCTAACTCTACCTCCATCCAAGATCAAATAGAGCAAAGATTGGAAGTCCTGGATAAAAGTTTGCAGGATTTAGAAAATAGCCTAAGAATTCTGCAGGAGGCTCCCAATGTCAAGGATTAATATACTTATTTTTGTATTCATTATTTTTTTAATTGCGCCGTTTTTACCTCTTTTTATGATTAGTTATAATTTTTCTAACCATAGTGTAGCCCTAGCAGTTCCTATTCAGGCCTTAGACCAAGAACTAAATAGCTTGCAGGAGGAAACCTATATATTGCAAGATCGGGTTTTAGAGCTAGGTGTCAAGGCGGCAGTGCAGGAGGAAACTTTTCGTAAGCAGGAGGAAAACCTTTCTGTAATTTCCCAAACTAGCACTATCCACAGAAAATTATCTGATGATATTTATGAACAAAGGATACTAAAGATGTTGGGACCAGCTGTGGCCGCTCATATAACTGACCGAACAGAAATTAAAATCTTCAAGTTAGCGGAATTAGGTTATAGGGGATATATTGCTAAAGTCAAGTTATTTGATCCCAATGCTTTTAAGGTAGTATTAGCCCAAGACACCTTAGGTAAGTTAGAAACAACCTCAGAAGCTGCTGAAAGGAACTCAGCTATTTTAGCTATTAATGGTGGAGGTTTTTATAAGGAAAGACGAAACGGGGAAAGTTATGCCCAAATGATAGGCAATACTGTAATTAATGGCCGTTTAGTGGAGCCCTTTAATGGCTACCCGGGCAATCTCTTTTTTGCTGGGATAAATAAAAAGGGACAGGTAATAGGCAACGTACCCAAAACCGAAAGCGAACTTATGGCCTTAGACCCTTACCAAGGAGTAAGTTTTATTCCAGTTTTACTAAAAGACGGACAGAAACTAGAAATCCCCGCTGACTGGAAAACTACCCGTCAACCCAGAACCATTATCGGGAAATATGCTAATGATGATTTAATTATGATTGTTATCGATGGCAGACAAAACGATTGGAGTATTGGGGTAACTTTAGAAACCCTGCAAGATAAGCTATTAGAACTGGGAGTAAAGGAAGCATATAATTTAGACGGTGGGGGCTCTAGTGCTATGTATTATAATGGCAAGATATTAAACCAGCCTTCTGACGGTAAAGAACGCCCTGTAGTAAATAATATTGTGATTATGCCCTAATGGGTTATTGCAAAAGAAATACCATCAGATAATTCTGATGGTATTCTTGATTCTTATGAAAAAACTTCTAATACTACTGGTATTTCATTAATTATTGAGCCATCCTTGGCACTCTCCTCGTAAAGGAAGACTGTTAGTGTTCCGTTTTTTGGCAGATTTTCCTTGGGGACATTTAGCTCTAAAGTAAAGGTACCCCAATCGGGAGCTCCTGTGCTAGCTGTTTCAAAGCCTTTAAGAAAGATAAAATGTCCATCGGATACCTCATAATGGAAGGTTGCTTCGAAGACACGAGCTTCTCCTGTCACTATATATTGACCTTGGGAACCACTTACTTGAATATTACGAAAGGCTTTATTCTCTATTTGTTCCTTTTCATGGCTAATGTTCACTCTTCTTAAATCATAATCCCATTTAATGCCTACATCCAGTAGTTCACTAATAGCTCTCAAAGGTACATAGGTATGACCTTCATAGTTTAAAATAGGTTGCTCATCGGATTGATATAAATCATTGTTTACATAGATGGAATAATCTGCTTTAACCAACACATAGTCTTTAATGGTATCTGCAAATACCGATGTGGCTAACATTAAACTTACTCCCACAACTAATCCCATTGCAAAACCTTTAATCGTTTTCTTCATAATTTCCTCCTCCCTCTTTGTACACTATATCATTAAATAATATCTCGGGTGGCTATAAATATATGGAAATTATGTACTATTATAAAGCAGCAGCTCCACCATCAATGGAAATAACAGCCCCATGGATATAGGAGGATTCATCGCTTAAAAGAAAAGCAACCACATCTGCAACTTCATGGGGCTGGCCTAATCTACCCATTGGTACAGCTTCAGCCATAGCCTTAATAGCTTCTGGAGGAAATGCTTTTACCATTGGTGTTTCATTAGTACCTGGAGCAATGGCATTAATTCTGATATTCTCCCTTCCGTACTCTCCAGCAATGGTTTTTGTTAGTCCAATAACAGCATGTTTTGTTGCTGAATACACGCCTAAGGTAGGCATTCCTTTTAAGCCTCCCAAAGAAGCCGTATTGACAATCACCCCACCCCCGGTTTTTAGCATTTCAGTAACCACGAATTTTAGCCCATAGAAAACACCCTTTAGATTTACATTAACTATGCTATTAAACTCATCTATAGAACATTCTATAGTACGAACTCCTGATCCAGAAATTCCTGCATTGTTAAAAAACAAATCGATCTTTCCAAAGTGATTAAGGGTCTCTGTAACATACCTCTGTACATCCTCCACCTTACTCACATCTGCTTGAATAAAAATTGCATCAGAGCCTAACTCTTTACAAATACGAACTGTTTCTTCCCCAGTTTCTTTGGATAAATCTACTATAGAGATATTTGTCCCTTTCTTAGCCAGCTTTATGGCTGTTTCTCTCCCAAAGCCGCTACCCCCACCTGTAATAATTGCTGTTTTTCTTTCCATCTTTATCACTCCAATATAGATTGTTTGTTTTAAATAATATACCCATAAATGGCTTGTTAACACATTTTAAACCTCTGGTCATACCAATTTTTGATAAAAAAAGAAGCTATTTCTAAAGGAAAATAGCTTCATGTAATATGTTTTTTATAGCTTTTTAACAAACTCTGATTTTAGTTGCATAGCTCCAAAACCATCAATTTTACAATCAATATCATGATCACCGTCAATTAAACGAATGTTTTTAACTCTTGTCCCTATCTTTAAGACTGAGGAACTTCCTTTTACTTTAAGATCCTTGATTATTGTTACAGAATCTCCATCATTTAAAACATTACCATGGGCATCTTTGACAATCTTTTTATCTTCGCTGTTGCCTTCTAAAGTCCATTCATGTCCACATTCTGGACAAACTAAAAATCTTCCATCATCGTAAGTATATTCTGAGTTGCATTGGGGACAATTTGGTAAATTACTCATTCTGCATTCTCCATTCTTTAAGTTATTTCTCTAGGCTTCTGCCTTGAGCCTTATGTCCCTTGCATTGTATCAATTTTGCATGAAAGTTTCAAATTTGACAGTTGTTCATTGGCTAAGAGTTATTTCAATAGTTCATAATCAAGAGATGATTAACAGCTTTTTCATTTCTGTCCATAAAGCTGACTTGATATTCTTTATCAAATCCAATTATTCTAATACCCGGTCTATTATATAAGTTATAGATAAATTCTGTATTTTTTATTATTATCATAAAACGAGCGGGGCAATCATCTATTAAATAATTTGCTAATCTTTGTTGATCATGTAGACCAAATTCATGATTGGCATAGGTGGAAAATTCCGTATCATAGGGTGGATCAACAAAAATAAAGTCCTGTTTTCCTAATTGAATGACCTTGAAAAACTCTTCAAAATCTAAATGACTTAAATACACTCCTTTTAACACTTCACCTAACTCTTTAGACCAGATATATTCAATTTTGCTCATGAAATCCTTACTATTATAAGATATGCCCCCATAGGGAACATTAAATTCTTTGTTTCTGTTATAGCGAAACATTGATGAATAACAATATTCCCTAAGATAAAAGAAAAGTGCGATATGCAATTCTGGGGATATATTTAGTTGATCTCGATTATTATAAAGGTATCTATTATAAGTATAGACAGCTGCTTTAATTCCTGCTTCAAAATTCTTTTTATAATCTTCTTCAGGCAAGTTACCTCGCTTATCCTCATTATTTTTTATAGTTGTTAATTTTGAATATATTGATTTCCCCAATTGATTGATAAAAGCCTTTTTATCTATACTTAGGTGTTGAGGTATGCCCATTTGAATTTCGTTAATTCTAAGTAAAACAAATTTTCTAACTAATTCCTTTAACTCAGCCTTGGAGACAGAGTCTTCTTTGTAACTAGTGTAAATCTTCCTTAGTATATCGTAATTATTATCTGCAAAGGCACCAAAGTAGTTCCAAAACCTCCATATCTCTTGGAGATAGGTGTTAAACAGCTCATTTTTATTTTGAATATAACTATAGATACTTATTAATTCATAGGAAATATCATTTAAATATGCTGATTGGTACATTTTGGGATCTAAGGATAAAAAGCAGGCTCCTCCCCCAAGAAAAGGTTCTATATAGTTGTTAATCTGAGCTGGCAAGTGTTGATGAATAATATTTAGTTCACTAGACTTGCCACCAGGCCACTTAATAAAAGGCTTAATCATCGCTTTCCTCCAATTATTCTCTAAACAATTGTACCACATGTGCCTATTTCTCTTGTCTGGTCTTTGTTCCTCTATTAATTGCCGAGATCCTATATATCTGTTCCACTAAAATTAGCCGCATCAACTGATGGGGAAAGGTCATGGGTGAAAAGGAAAGGCGGAAATCAGCACGCTTTAATACATTCTTCCCCAAACCTAAGGAACCTCCAATTATAAAGGTAATATGTTCCTTACCCTCTTGAATAAGGCTATTAATTTTATTTGCAAATTGTTCCGAGGAATATTTTTTTCCCTGAATATCCAAGACGATAACAAAACTATCATCTTTCACCTGTTGCAGAATTCTTTCTCCCTCTTTCAATTTAACCTGTTCTTCTTCAGCTAGGCTTAATCTTTCTTGGGCAGGTTCATCTGCTACCTCAATTATTTCAAAGCTATAATACTTAGTTATTTCTTTAGAATATTGGGCTATGCCCTTCTTTAAATATTCTTCTTTTATTTTACCTACAGCTACTATTTGGATTAGCATTTCTTCACCCACTTTAAAGACAAGAAAGGCGCGGATTTTTTGGTTCCCTTAAAGCGCGCGTTTCTATACTATATTCCTTTTTACAGTAAAATAAGGGGCCAAATATAGTATGTTAACTAACTACTATATTGGTCCCTTAGATATCACTAACCTCTCGGCATTTCTCCTAAAACAAGATCTATGGTAACACTTTGTCCCGCCCTATCTAGCACAATTTTCACCTGATTACCGGGTTTATGCTTTTCTAGAATAGCACTTAGATCATTAAAATCATTAACTCTTTCCCCATCCACATGGGTTATTATATCTAATTCTTTAATTCCTGCACGATGGGCTGGACCACCAGGTAAAATGTTCTTCACTAGAATACCTTGGGGAATTCCGGCTCTTTTAGCGTTAATTTCATCAACAACATAGCCCTCAATTCCTATATAAGGTCTACTTACATAGCCCTTTTCAATTAACTCTTCAATTATGGGCCTAGCATCACTAATGGGTATGGCAAAACCCATGCCTTCTACCCCTTGTACCACAAGCTTGGCGCTATTAATCCCCACCAAGAGACCATTTCTATCTACTAAAGCTCCACCACTATTACCAGGGTTGATTGCCGCATCCGTTT
>JAAZJU010000166.1 GCA_012800195.1 Clostridia bacterium | reverse complement strand
GGAGCTAATCTTTGAGACCAACCCTGTAATAATAACCAGCCACCCACCAAAATTAAAGCTAATCCCCCTAAAAAGCTAGCTATACCTTTTGATAGAAAACTAGCTATTATCTGTCCAGCAATCATTGAAAAGGCCAGAGCTAAGGCTGATGCAATTGAAATAATTAACAATGATTTCCAAGGTATTCTAATCTTTCTCATACCATAAGAAAGACCTACACCAAAACCATCTAAGCTTAAAGCGATGGCAAATATAGCCGATGGCAAAAACAAAGACATTCCCCTCCTCCATCTCAAGCTATTAATACTATATGAAGGAAGGAAAAGTTGGTGAATGTCTTAATTTTTTTTAGGCTGGCAATGGGGACAGAAAACAGTGCTTCGTCCTACTACTTTAGCTTTCATCAGCTTGTTTTCACACTGAATGCAAGTTTCTCCGGCTCTACCATAGACCTTTAGTTGTTCTTGAAAAGAGCCTTTAGTTCCAAAACCGTCTACATAATCCTTAATGGAGGTACCTCTACTTTCTACCCCTGCCTTTAATCTATCTTTGATAGCCTGCCACAGGTCTTCCAATTTTTCTGGGGAAAGATTATTTACAGTTTCTTCAGGATGAATTCCTGCTTGAAAAAGTATCTCATCAGCATAAATATTACCAATCCCAGCCACACAGCTTTGATCTAAAAGAAAGGCCTTGGCTCTTTGCTTCTTGCCCTTAATGGAGTCTCTAAAGCAATTGAAAGTATATTCCTCACTTAATGGCTCAGGTCCCATAGTCCTAATACCACTTATAAGATCAAGTTTATTCTCTGGTACTAAATAAATTAACCCAAATTGTCGAACATCATGGAACCTCAAATCTAAACCATCATCCAAATTAAAAATAAGATGAGTATGTTTTTCAATTGGTTCACTGGTATTTAATAATAGTAATCGTCCCGTCATTCTGAGATGAATTACTAAAACCCAGGGCCTATCCAAATAAAATAACAGATATTTGCCCCGTCTTTTTACTTTTTTAAACCTACTGCCCTCTAAAATATCCTTAAATATTTCTGGATCTTGAGGTTTTTTAATTAATTTGGCCATCTTAACTTGGACCTTCATTATCTTTTTATTGACTAGATTGGGTTCCAAGCTTCTCTTGATGGTTTCTACCTCTGGTAGTTCAGGCATTTATTTCACCCCTTTATGCTTTCCAAGTCATACCAATTAAACCCTACTTGCATATCAACCTTAAGAGGAACATCTAAGGGGTAGGCACTTTCCATAGTTTCCTTAACCATACTTATAATTTTTGAACATTCATTGGGTGGTGCTTCAAAGACCAATTCATCGTGAACCTGTAGAATCATCCTAGTTTTATATTTGTTTTCAACTAATTTATTATAGACCCTGAGCATAGCTATTTTGATTATGTCAGCAGCACTACCCTGAATAGGAGTATTTATTGCCGTTCTCTCGGCAAAGCTCCGTAAATTATAGTTCTTGCTTAAAATATCATTAATATATCTACGCCGTCCTAACAAAGTGGTTACATAGCCTTTGTTTCTAGCCTCTTGAATAGTATTATCAATCCAATTTTTTACTCCCGCATAACGAGTAAAATAGTTTTCAATGTGTTCCTTAGCTTCCTTTCGACTGATGCCCAAATCCTTAGCTAAACCAAAATCACTAATTCCATAAACTATGCCAAAATTAATAGCCTTAGCATGATAACGCATTTCTTTGGTAACCTCTTCCATAGGTACCTTGAAGACTTCCGCTGCTGTCCTCACATGAATATCCTGTCCTTCTTTAAAAGCATTAATTAATACTTGATCTTCAGCCATATGGGCTAAAACCCTTAGTTCAATCTGGGAATAGTCGGCTGTTAACAGAATATAACCCTCTTTAGAGGGGATAAAGGCCTTTCTAATTTTTCTGCCCTCTTCTAACCTGATAGGAATGTTTTGTAGATTAGGTTCAGTACTACTTAATCTACCTGTAGCCGTTATAGTTTGGTTAAAGGAAGTATGGACTTTTTTGGTTTTTGGGTTGATTAAGTTCATTAGACCATCCACATAGGTGGACTTTAATTTTACTAATTGACGATAATTTAGTATTTCCTGGACAATTTCATGCTTATCAGCTAAAAACTCAAGTACTTCTGCATTGGTGGAATAGCCAGTCTTTGTTTTTTTCACAGGGGGCAGACCTAGTTTTTCAAAGAGAATTACCCCCAATTGCTTAGGAGAATTAATATTAAATTCTTCTTCCGCCAAGATATAAATTTTATCCGTTAACACTTCAATCCTAGCTTCTAATTCTTTTCCCATGGCTTTTAGTTGAGCCTTATCTAGTCGAACTCCTTGTAATTCCATAGCTGCCAAAACCTTTGCTACTGAAATTTCAATATTTAAATATAAGGGCATTAACTCGTCTTTTTCTAATAATTTAATCATTTCTTGAGCTAATAAATATAAACCCTGTACAAGGGAAAAAGCTTGCTTTTCCTCCTCTTCTGGGACTACCTCATGAAGATAATCATAAATTAAAGACTTGAGGCTTAAGTCATTGCGGGAAGGATTTAATAGATAACAACCTAACATCACATCCCATTTCATCCCTTTAATATTCACTTTTTCTCTACCTAAAAAAACATATAGGAGTTTAGCATCATAGGTAACTATTGGTATCCTGTCGTCTTCGAGATATGGCTTTAGGATTTTAGCATACAAATG
>JAAZJU010000165.1 GCA_012800195.1 Clostridia bacterium | reverse complement strand
TCCCTATCATCGTGACACTAGCTAGTCGGCTAGACCATAAAGTCAAAGAAGGTGTTATTTCTATGAAACATAAAGTTATTGCTTTACCTAAATTAAATCTACTTTCTCCAACAATGGAATCCACAGCTCTTAAATTGATGGAAGAAACAGGAGAATTAGCTCAAGCTATTGGTAAATTTCGCGGGCTAAGCGGTGAAACTATGACCTTAGAAGAAAAGGAAGTTATGGAAATGGTAACGAGGGAGCTCTTAGATGTGGCCCAAACTGCTGTATCCATGATGTATGTATTAGAGGAAGAATATAAAGTTGATATTGGTGTAATGCTAGAGGAACATATTCAAAAGTTAATAGATAAAGGATATCTAAGCTATTAGGCTAATCTGCAGGTCAGTGTGTAAGAAAAACACTGTGTCGTCGTGATTCCGTGCCACTGTGCGACCGAAAAACAAGACTTATCTGGCAGGCAAGCTTTTCTTGTTAGACCTGTCTGACAAGCAAGCTTTTCCCGTTAGACATATCTGACATGTAAACTCCTCTTGTTAGATTTTTCTTTGTCACAGCGGCACATCCTATAATATCCACATTCATCGTCACACATTAGGAGATATTCTCTATTATCGTAGTACCTACTAGCTTGCAAAGTTCTCGCCATTTGCTCACTGTCATGCAGACTAGCTCATAAGTTAAAAAAACGCGCCCGCGGAGTCGCGAAATAACGGAATATACTCATTTACACACTTAAAGACGCACTTAAAGGGGTGACAAATTGAAAAAAAGATATAAAATTTTGACTGTCTTTGGCACTAGACCCGAGGCCATTAAAATGGCACCCTTAGTCAAAGCCATTGAAAAGGAAGAATGCTTCGAAAGCCGAGTTGTGGTAACCGCTCAACATAGAGAAATGCTAGATCAGGTTTTAAACCTATTTAATATTACCCCCCACCATGACTTAAACATTATGGTCCAGGGACAAACCCTTTATGATATAACCTGTCGCGGTTTAAAGGGTTTAGAAAATGTTTTTTCTTTAGAAAAACCAGATCTAGTGTTGGTACACGGCGATACTACCACCACCTTAGCAGGGGCCTTGGCTGCCTACTATCAGCAAATCCCAGTAGGTCATGTAGAGGCAGGACTTCGTTCTGGCAATAAATATTCCCCCTTTCCCGAAGAAATGAATAGAAAACTTACCAGTGGGATAGCTTCAATTCATTTTGCTCCTACTTCCCAAGGGTTTAATAACCTTATCAAAGAGGGAGTGGAGGAAAAAGATATCTTTATTACTGGCAATACAGTAATTGATGCTCTCTTGGAAACGGTAAAACCTAATTATCAATTTACTGATCTCTCCTTGTCCCGAATTCCTTTCAATGAAAAAAAAGTCTTGCTGGTAACAGCCCATCGGAGGGAAAACCTAGGGAAGCCAATGGAAAATATCTTTAGTGCTTTAGCTGAACTGCACAATAATTTCCAAGATATCGAAATTATCTTTCCTGTACACAAAAACCCCAGGGTTAGGGAAATAGCCTTCCAATATCTGGGTTCCTTGGAGAGGGCCCATTTAATTGAGCCCTTAGATTACGAACCCTTTGCTAATCTTATGAATAAATGCCATTTTATTCTTACGGATTCTGGTGGTTTACAGGAAGAGGCACCAGCTTTAGGAAAACCAGTGCTGGTTTTGAGGGAAAATACGGAACGTCCTGAAGCTGTAGAGGCAGGTACAGTGGAATTAGTGGGTACAAATTCCATGGAAATTTTAAAAAAATCGGAAAAACTATTAACGGATAATAAATTTTATGATAAAATGTCACAGGCAGTAAATCCATATGGTGATGGACAGGCCTGCAAAAGAATAATAGCCTGTTTAAGATATTATTTTGGAATAGATAATAAAAGGCCTTTAGAATGGTGGCATAAATCCCCATGAAAAATATAAAATTTAAAAAAGGAATTTTCACTGATAGAGAGAATAGGTAATAGGTGAATATTAAAGAGTATAATATATTAGGTTAGGCTAAAGAATTATAAAGTTAAGGAAAAATGATACTATGAGGTATATTTACTTCGGGATTTCCTTTGGGCTAACCATGGCTGCAGGTCTGTATTTAGGTTATCAAGGTGGCCTTTGGTTAGACGCACGGTTTTCTACAGAACCAATATTTACTCTTTTAGGCTTACTTTTAGGAGTAGTAGTGGCTTTTAGGGGGCTAATTGATAAAATAAATATCTTTGAAAAGGCGGACAAAAATAAAGAAGAAGAGTAAACTGTACTAAAAGGTGATAAGATGTCCCAACATATCTTGCTAGGCTTTACACTAGGTCTATTTGTCAGTGCCATTGGTTTTTATCTAGTACAACAGCCATTAAAAAAAATAGGTATTTTACCAATGGAAAAAATCAAAAAAAAAGTTTTAAATAGATATATTCTAAGAAACATTGCAATTTTAATTTTTTTTTATATTACATTTAAAACCACCAATACTACTACATTAGTATCCGCTGCTTTTGGTTTGACAATGACCAAGTTCTTTTTGATAGTTAAGCAATATATCATAGGAAAGGGGTGAACTAGTTGTTTGATATTGCTTTAATCGGCTCTTTTGGGGCTGCAGACGCCGCAGATCATTATTTATTTCACATCGCTGGTATAGGAGTAAGCCCTTATATAACTAGTATGTGGATAGTTATGGCCTTCTTAATTTTAATTTCTTTTTTAGCTACTCGCAATTTACAATGGAGACCTACTGGCTTACAAAATGTTGTAGAAATGGCTTTTGAAGCTTTATTAGATTTTCTAGGTGGAATCATGGGTAAAAAGGCAGCCAGAAAGTATTTCCCATTCTTGGCAACCATCTTTATATTTATCCTATTTATGAATTATTCTTCAGTCTTGCCCGGTTCAGGTACTTTACCCTGGTTAACTACGCCTACAACCACCTGGAGTGTAACTTTGGCCTTAGCTTTATGCGTGTTTTTCTCGATTCATTACTATGGTATTAAAGAGAAGGGCTTAGGCTATTTTAAACATTTCATAGAGCCGTATCCATTCTTTTTACCTCTCAATCTTCTAGAGGAAATAACCAAACCTTTATCTTTATCCTTGCGTTTGTTTGGTAATATGTTTGGTGAAAAGATGGTTGGTATGACACTGTTTGGATTAGTGCCACTACTACTTCCATTACCAGCATATTTCTTAGGGTTGTTATTTGGCTCTATTCAAGCGTTTGTTTTCACATTATTAGCGGCAGTTTATATTTCAACGGCAACATCAGGAGGCCACTAATTATTTAGTTTATTTAGTTATTTTGTTTAACCAAATTAGTTAATACAGAATGTTATAGTAGGGAAAGGAGGGAATTTGACATGACTGATAATGGCATTATAGCTTTAGCTGCAGGACTTGTTATGGCTCTTAGTACAATTTTCCCAGCTTTAGCACAAGGTAAAACAGCTACAGCTGCCATGGAAGCAATTGCTCGTCAGCCAGAAGCTTCTGGTGATATTCGTACTTCTTTAATTCTTGCATTAGCATTTATGGAAGCATTAACAATTTATGGTTTATTAGTTGCATTCTTACTTTTAGGAAATATCGGTTAATAAATATAAAGTAGGCTATTGGAGAAATCTAATGGCCTACGGGATATTTCTTCTGTAAGAAAATGATTAGCAAGGCATTTTTTCTAAAAACCCGTAAGAGAGGGGGATAGAGCTTTGGATATTTATGTTCCAGATATAGTATGGGCGCTTGTAAACTTTGTAATTTTACTAACTATTTTAACCAAAGTTTTGTATAAGCCTGTTCTGAATATGCTTGAGAAACGCCAAAACTATGTGGATGAAAATCTTAATAATTCTAAACTGGCTAAAGAAGAGGCTGAAAAGCTTAGAGCTGATTATGAAAATCAACTAAAATCAGCCAAACAAGAAGCCAATGAAATCGTTCTTCAAGCTACTAAATTAGGTGAACAAACTAAATCAGAAATTATTGAAGCAGCAAAAGAGGAAACTAATAAAATATTTGCCAAGGCTCAACAAGATATTGAATTAGAAAAGAAAAAGGCTCTGGCAGAGGTCAAAGAGATTATTGCTGCGACATCTATCTTAGCTGCTGAGAAAATAGTGGCTAGGAGTCTTAATGCACAAGATCATGAAAAGCTAATTGATGATTTTGTTAAAGAGGTAGGGGAGCCGCATTGAGGGATAAAACAGTTTCCAAACGTTATGCTCAGGCGCTCTTAAGTCTTGCTCAGGATAAAAATCAAATTGAAGAATATAGAGTACAGCTTAATCAAGTTCTTGAGACCCTTGATACTGTGCCTATACTTCAATATATATGGTATAACGAGCAACTACCAGCAAGTGAAAAAAAAGAAATTATTAAAAAATATTTTGATGGGAAATTGATGGATATTTCTATCAATTTTCTTTGTATATTAGTTGACAAAAACAGAGAAAAATACTTAAAAGGTATTATTCAGGAATATGAACAAATTGCTCATTTATCTAATAATATCTTAGAAATAAAAGTTGGTTCTGCTGTTCAATTGTCAGAAAAAGATTATTACAAATTAAAAGATAGATTTGCTGCTATTACTGGCAAAGAAATTCGTATTAATCTGCAAATTATGCCAGAACTTATTGGCGGCATAATTGTTAAAATCGGTGACAAAGTTATTGACGGTAGTGTGCGAAAACGTTTAGCTCTTTTAGAGAAAAACTTGCAAGTTAGTAACCACCGAGATTCTTATTTGCAAAAATTCATATCTGAGCCTAAAGAACTAAGTGATATTTCTGAAGAAACTTTGGTAGCTGAAGTTCAAACAGCTGTCCAGATGTCAGACAAAGCAATTTCACAGTTAGAAGAAAAGCTTTCTGCTAAGATGGGCAAAAATGTAAAATTGCATACGAAGATTGTTCCATCCCTTATTGGAGGCTCAATAATAAAAATCGGTGATAAAGTTATTGACGGTAGTGTAAAAAAACGTTTAGCTCTATTAGAAGAAGATATTATGAAAGTTATCCAGAATTGGGGTGAGGAACTTAGTGAGAATACGCCCGGAAGAAGTTAGTTCGATTTTAAAGAAGGAAATCGAAAATTATAATAAGATATTTGATGTAGCTACTGTTGGTACAGTTATTCAGGTTAGTGACGGTATTGCCCGGGTCTATGGGTTACAAAATGCCATGGCGGGGGAACTTTTAGAATTCCCAGGCGGAGTTTCCGGCATGGCCTTGAACTTAGAAGAAGATAACATAGGTTGTGTTATCCTAGGCCCATACACCCACATCAAAGAGGGTGACGAAGTTAAACGTACCGGCAAAATAGTTGAGGTTCCTGTTGGGGAAGCCTTACTAGGCCGTGTAGTTAACTCTCTAGGGCAGCCTATTGATGGCAAAGGGCCAATCAATACTGATAAATTTAGACCTGTTGAAGGTCATGCTCCTGGTGTTATAGACCGTAGATCCGTGCATGAACCCATGCAAACAGGGATAAAGGCTATCGACGCTATGGTTCCTATCGGTAGAGGACAAAGGGAACTAATTATCGGAGACCGTCAAACAGGTAAAACTGCCGTAGCTATAGATGCAATCATTAACCAAAAAGGTCAAAATATGATTTGTATCTATGTTGCTATCGGCCAAAAAGCTTCAACTATCGCAGGTATTGTTAATAAACTAGAAGAGCATGGAGCAATGGAATACTCTATAGTAGTTGCTGCTTCTGCTTCCGAACCAGCTCCCATGCTTTATATTGCACCTTATGCTGGTTGTGCCATGGGTGAAGAGTTTATGTATAATGGCAAGCATGTTTTAATTATCTATGATGACCTTTCAAAACAAGCTGTTGCCTATCGTGAACTCTCCCTGTTATTACGTAGACCTCCTGGTCGTGAGGCCTTCCCTGGAGATGTATTCTATTTGCACTCCAGATTACTTGAACGTGCAGCAAAACTTAGCGATGATTTGGGTGGCGGTTCCATGACAGCCCTACCAATTATTGAGACTCAAGCTGGTGACGTATCAGC
>JAAZJU010000164.1 GCA_012800195.1 Clostridia bacterium | reverse complement strand
TTTTAGGTTTTTTTTGCCATTAATAAGTTTCCACAATCCAAAAGCCACTAAAATCGTGTTATACACAACTTTATCCACATTATCCACAGGTTTTTCATCCACAAAACATATGTTTCGTTGTGAATAATGCCCTAAAGATAAAAACAGAACTGTAATTTGAACAGTCCTGTTTTTTTATTCCTTAAATATCTATAAAATTAATTTTCCCTTGACTAAAAGTACTAATAGCTTTAAAGCCCACATCCCTGAGAACATTAATACCTCTTTCTAAATCCTGACCCAAATCTTTTGAATGATGAGCATCGGAACCAATAGTTATTACCTCTCCCCCTAGTTCATAAAACCATTCTAAGATTTCAACTGCGGGCAAAGGTTCACCTAAACCCTGTCTAAAACCCGAGGTATTAATTTCTATACCTTTACCTCTTTTTATGGTGGTTGTTAATATTTCTCTAATAATTTCTTCATAATTAATGGCTAGAAACTTTTTAAAATGGGGGGGCACATATCTTTTCAAGACATCAATATGGCCTAGAGTATGAAATTCCCCTGTCTTAGCCAGCTCTAAAATCTCGGAAAAGTATTTTAAATATAATTCCTTCTCTGGTAAACCAAAATCGGCGTCTAAAAGGATATCACCTAAAAAATGGACAGAACCCAAAAGAAAATCAAAATCCCTATCCTTGATAAAAGCATCATGTTCAGCTGTATATAAATGTGGTTCCCCGAGTTCTAACCCTTTTTTAATTATTAATTTGTCCCCATATTTTTGGCGGCATTCTTCAATCTCTCTACTGTACTTTTCATAATTAAAAAATCCCTTACTTTTATCATTGGGGTTTAAATCATAATGTTCTGTAAAGACAATTTCCTTAAGACCAATTTCTATGGCTTTTTCACATTGCTCAGCCATGGATACTTTGCCATCAAAGGAATTATCGGTGTGGACATGGTAGTCTACTAAATATTTCATATCTACCTCCGTTAGTTATTAGTCGCTCGTTATTGGTTACTGGTTTTCTCTATTTCTCTTAGTTTGTTTTTGCAAATTTTAAGTTGGGATTTGCATTTAAAGTTAATGGGGCAAAATCATGCCTTAAAGCTTTATAATGGGCAGCAGCACCGATCATAGCCCCATTATCAGTACAAAGTTCTATGGGAGGATAAATTACCTTTAAACCTTTTTCTGAAGCGCTCTCGATCATTCTATTTCTAAGGTACTTATTAGCCGAAACCCCACCAGCCAGTAAGATAGTTTCTACTTTATGTTTTTCCGCTGCTGAAACGGTCTTTTGCACTAAAACATCGGTAACAGCCTCTTGAAAACTGGCTGCAATATCAGGTTTATTTATCTCTATCCCTTTCATTTCACATCTATTAAGATAGTTTAAAACTGCCGATTTTAAACCACTGAAGCTAAAGTCATAACTACCTTCTTCCAACCAGGCTCTAGGAAGTTCAATAGCCTCTGGATTGCCCCCCTTGGCATGTTGTTCTATCTGAGGTCCTCCAGGATAACCATAACCTAAGGCCCGGGCAATCTTGTCAAAGGCTTCTCCAGCAGCATCGTCCCTGGTTTGGCCTAAAAAGTCATACTCTCCATGGTTCTCAATTTTAACCAAGGTGGTATGCCCCCCTGAGACAATTAAACAAACTACAGGAAGTTCTATATTTGGATTGGTTAAAAAGTTGGCATAGATATGACCTTCAATATGATTAACTCCGATTAAAGGCTTATTATCGCCAAAGGCCAAAGCTTTTGCACAACTTACACCAACGAGAAGAGCTCCTACTAAGCCAGGTCCATAGGTAACTGCGTAATGAGTAATATCGGCAAAGGATAAATTGGCCTTTTCCAATGCCTCCGCCACAACCACATTTATTAATTCCAGATGCTTCCTAGAAGCTATCTCGGGGACCACTCCCCCAAATTTTTTATGAACATCTATTTGAGAAGCTACTACATTAGCTAAGATTTCCTTGCCGTCTTTTATTATGGCTACCGCTGTTTCGTCACAACTAGTTTCTATAGCCATTATTACAGTTTCCAAATAAAACACCTCTTCTTCTTACGGGATATTCTGTAGGTCAATGTGTCGTCTTATGAGTTATTCTGAATGACAGTGTGATGTCTAATAAGCCAATCTGCAGGTCAGTGTGACGGCTCATGGGATATATGCATGTCAGTGTGTAAGTGGGTAAGCATTGGCTCAAGGGTCTAGCTGTTTGGTCGGCTTTATGTCTTATAGGACTAGCTCATAAGTTTGAAAACGCGCTCGCGCGCCCGCGGGATAACGATAATACTTTTCCACTGTTCCACTATTATACTATTTCACTATATTTCTCGGCCACTCGCCCACTAAGCCACTTTCCCACTGACCCAAAGGATAACCCCACAGACGTCACACTTACACATTTACAGTAGTTTTTTCCACATGATTATACCGTCCTCATTATTATCCTGATAATATCCTTTGCGGATCCCCTCTTTTGTAAAACCTATTTTTTCATATAGTTTTAGGGCAGGGGTATTAGAAACCCTTACCTCTAAGGTAATAGC
>JAAZJU010000163.1 GCA_012800195.1 Clostridia bacterium | reverse complement strand
TAAAAAGAGGAGGACGCTTGGATTTTGAGCAAAAGGTACAATTTAGATTACAAATATTGGTAATCTCTAGGTAAATCTTTTTGAAATATTTCATATTGGTTTTACCTTTTTATTCAAAGGTACCTTTAACCTTAATCTCCTTATTTTCAATCATAACTTGCCCCATGGCAATTACTGTATCAACTTCTAAGGTATCCTTTGTTAACAGTACAAGGTCCGCGTCTTTACCCTCTTGAACTAAGCCTTTATTTTGTAATTTTAAGATTCTAGCTGGGTTAGAGGTAATTACTTTTAAACCATCCTCTAAGGAAACCCCTTCATTTTGTACGCTGGCTTTGACTTCTCCAAATAGAGATGTTAATTTCCCTACTCCTAAGCCAAGTAGTTGGCCCTTTTCGTCAAAGACAGGGATACTGCCTTGTCCATCAGAAGAAAAGGTAATATTATCAATGGATACACCAGCGTCTAGCATTTGTTTAAGCCCTTGACTACAGCTTATGGCTGAGCTAGCGATAGTGGCATCTATACTAGTGGTCAGATCCACAAAGCCGCCCTTTTTAGCATAATCAATACCTACCACAAATAGCTCTTGGTTTCTATTAATATGGGTAGGTAAAAACTGAGTAATAGGAATCTCGGTGTTTTCCACTATCTCTTCTAAATAATCTAAGCGGCGTTTACCATCTCCCACATGGATGTTAACAACACCTGCTTTCCCAGATAAAATACCCCCTACTCTACTAGCAGCGGCAATTTTAGTGACATCTTCCAAAGTAGGCTGAGAGGAGCGGTGATCGGATAAAGCTATTTCACCAACCCCGATGACCTTATCAATCAAAATCAGGTCATCTATAATATCTCCAGTTAAAGTTCTAACCGGTACCTGATAAGAACCTGTATAGATGTAGGTGGAAACTCCTTCTTCCTCTAAGCCGCGAGCTTTAGCTATTAAATTTTCCATTTTTCTGGTGGTACCATCAGTTCCTAAACAACCGATTACAGTGGTAACTCCTCCAGTAGTAATATCTGTAAGCATTATTTCTGGGGTTCTGGTTTTGTAGCTACCTTCTCCGCCGCCTCCTAAAATATGGACATGAGAATCAATAAAACCAGGAACTACATATTTATCAGTAGCATCGATTACTTTTATTTCCACGAAATCGGCTGGAGCATTAATCTCATCGGCAATATAGCCAATTTTCTTATCAACAATTAGCAAGTCTTTTTTGCCTAAGTAATGGGGTGCATAGACCTCACCATTTTTAATTAAAGTTAACATATTATAACTCCTTTCTTTTCTCAGTAAATTGGTATTTGATTCTATTATAGTTAAATTGTCCAATAGATAAAGACAAACTATTGGCTATTTTATATACTTAAGGACGAACATTACGAATTAAATATAAATAGGAGGAAAATTAATGTTTGATTTTTTACAGGACTATTTAATTCTATATTTGCTATTTATAAATATAATAAGTTTTCTCCAAATGGCCTGGGATAAGAGGCAGTCCAAAAGAGGAGGATGGCGAATTAAGGAAAAAAACCTCTTTTTAACTGCCCTCTTAGGAGGCGCCATAGGTGCTTATGGGGGAATGAAGTTTTTCCGACATAAAACCAGACACAATTCCTTTAAGTATGGTTTACCGATATTAATAGTGCTTAATATCGGCTGTATTGCTATTTTATTGGGTAATTAAATCTACGGTGCTAGCATCTAACTTCTTTATCATTTCAATTAATAGTTTCAATAGGTTATTATAATCCTCCCGGTGGAATACTCCCACATGGCTATGGATATATCGAGTTGGTAAACCGAAGGAAACAGAAGGTACGCCAGGACCGACTTTATGAATGGCTCCCGCATCAGTACCTCCCCCTAGCATAGTGGCAAATTGAAGGGGTATTCCCAGGGACTTAGCTGTATCAATAACAAAATCCCTTAGGCTACGATGGGGCAGCATGGAGGCATCAGCTAATAAAAGAATAGGTCCTTTGCCTAATTTTACATCAATATGTAGTCCTTCTAAGCCAGGGGTATCCCCTGCGATACCTACATCAAGAGTGAAACAAATGTCTGGCATAATTTTTTGGGCTGATGTTTGGGCTCCTCTTAATCCAACTTCCTCCTGAACAGTACCAACTCCATAAACCGTATTGGGGTGATCTTCTTCAGCTAAGGCTTCAATAACTTCCATAAATAAGGCACAGCCCAGGCGATTATCTAAGGCCTTAGCCATAATGTAATTGGGATTTTTCATCACTGTAAAGTCGCTTTGGGGAACGATAGGGTCGCCGGGGCGGATTCCAAACTTATCCATAGCTTCTTCCTTGCTTTCGGCCCCTACATCAATAAACATAGTTTTCTTCTCTACCACTTTTTCTCGTTCTTTAGCTTCTAGCAAATGAGGTGGAGTGGAGCCGATCACTCCCGGAATATCCCCAGAGGTGGTCTTAATAATCACATTATGGGCTAAAAGCACTTGGTCCCACCAACCTCCAACGGGGATGAATTTGAGATAACCATCTTTAGTAATGGCACTTACCATAAAGCCAATTTCATCCATATGGCCAGGCAGCATTATCTTGGGTTTTTCATCGGAGCCTTGTTTTTTGCAGATAATACTTCCTAAATTGTCATAACTTATTTCTGTAAGTTTTTCCATTCTTTCTTTAATGAAAAATTTTACTTCTTCTTCAAAGCCT
>JAAZJU010000162.1 GCA_012800195.1 Clostridia bacterium | reverse complement strand
TTTCCAATCTTTCACGCATTTCCCGAGCCGCTTTATTGGTAAAAGTTATAGCTAGAATATTCCAGGGCTGAACTTTTTTTTGCTCCAACATATATGCTATCCGGTGGGTTAGCACTCGAGTTTTGCCACTCCCAGCACCGGCTAAAATTAATAGAGGCCCTTCAGTACATTGAACAGCCTCTTGTTGCTCCGAGTTTAAACTATCTAAAATAGACAAAGTATTTCCTCCTAACTTACCAATAGATCAGTATAATTATAGCAGAAATTACAGGAAATTGGCTATACAGCGTAGAAAACTAATATTAGCCTAAGTCGAATAATAGCAGAATAATGGGAGGGAAGTATTATTCTAAACATAGATGATAAACATAACATTAAAAACGCGGGTTTCTCTCTTGAAACTTTTCTTTTCCTACTCCTTATCTTGTTTTTAACCATAATTAGTTTCCACGAATTTGTAGCTTTTCATCTTATGATTGAGTTGTTCGGATTAATCATAATTTACTGCATGGTTACTATTGCATTTAATACCTATAAGCAATCTCAGAATCATTTTTATATGTTCCTGGCAATTTCCTTTGGGTTTATTGGCATACCTGTTATTCTCCATACTTTTACCTATAAGGGAATGAATGTCTTCCCCGGAATAGATGCCAACATACCCACGCAATTATATATACTAATTAGATATTTGACCAGCCTTGCTTTTTTAACCTCTTTCTATTATCTAAAGAGAAGCTTACCGGTTAAGCAGGTTGTCCTTGGCTTTCTATTACTTATTTTTTTGTCTGTTTTCTTAATATTTAACGGAATGTTCCCCGATTGCTTTATTGAAGGACAAGGGCTAACTCCTTTTAAAGTTATTAGTGAATATATCAATATTTTTATTTTGATTATTGCCTTAGGCTATCTCTATATTAGCAAAAACAATTTTCATCCCAAGGTCTATAAATATATGGCCTACGCTATTTTTTCTTCTATATTTTCTAGTTTGTTTTTTACTTTTTACATTGATGTCTACGGTTTCTCAAATATCCTTGGTCATATTTTTCAGGTAGCATCTTTTTATTTTATCTACCGAGGTATAGTAGAAACCAGTTTAAAAACACCCTTTGATTTCTTATACTACGAATTAAAAATCAAAAACCGACAGCTAGTTGAATATAATGAGAAAATTAAAGCACAACAAAAGGAATTGGCTCAAGCTTATAGACTTATCTCGGAAGATGTGAACAAAGCCAGAGAAATTCATAGCCGTTTTCTACCAGAGACTTTGCCTCAGATTGCAAACTTTAACTTTGCTTATAGTTATAAACCAGCTCAAAATATTGGTGGCGACTTTTTTAATATCCAAAAAATTGGCCAGCAGTTGCTTATTTATTTAGTGGATGTCTCAGGACACGGCCTAGATGGAGCAATTTTAAATATATTTATTAGGGAAAATATTAATAGTTTTCTTTTAAACTCCGTAAAACGCGAAGAAGGAATTTCTCCCCAGAAGCTATTAACTTTTTTATATAATAGCTATAATCGAGAAAGTTTTCCTAATGAATACTTTGCTAGTGCTTTTGTTGCTGTCCTTGATTTAGAAAGACATATGATTACCTACAGTAATGCTGGTTTCCATATTAGCCCTTACTTAATTAATAATAGTTCTTTAGAACGCTTAGAAAGCTCTGGTTTACCTATTATGAATACTATTAAAGGTGAAAAACCTGATTATCAAGATCATAACCTACAACTAGGAGATCAGTTTACTTTGCTCTTAACTACTGATGGTTTGGTGGAAGAAATGAAAGATGATTTAGCTTATGGAGAAGAACGCCTAGCTAATATTTTATTCAATAATCACCATTTATCATCCCAAGAAATTGTTGAAATTATCGAGGCTGATTTTAAAAAATTTTCAGGGCAAAATACCGCAAAAGACGATATTACCTTCTTGGTTATTAAATATGAACCTAATTAAATTAAAATTTTATTTATTAATTTTTTAGGGTATAAAGAAAAGAGAAGCTGAACATAATACTAAATGAACAACTCCTCTTATCTCCTCCACTCTATGGGTCTAGACTAGGTCTAGATCCTTTTTTTATCCTTCCTAAATAGTTATCCAGATATTTGAAATGTTTAAATAATTTTTAACTGGCAATACTTTAAAAGGATTATTGGTATAAACTGCCTATTCCCCTAATATTCTATATGATTAGGAGGTGGCTATTAATGGGTAAATATGAAATTCTCCTAGAAAAACGCAAATTGCGTCGACAGTGGCGAGATAAACTTATTAATGAAGCCCATCAGGAAGAAACTAGCCCTTCAACACTCATAAGGTCTGAAGAACCAATTATTGTAGAAGAAAAGCATTCCAGGTTTAAGTTACATTATGTAGCATTAGGAATAACACTATTCCTAGCCTGGGGTACTTTAGGAAGCCTCTACTATGGTTGGCAACTAAAAAATGAGTTGGAAACTCAAAATCATTATATTACGAAATTAGAAAATCAAATAATAGAAAATAATAAGGTTATAGAGATTCAAAATAATATTAATAAAGAATTAAAAGATCAATTGCTAAGCCAAAGAATAGTAATTACTGAACAGGAGAAAATTCTTTTAGAAAAACTTGTAGAAGCTGAAGCTGGTGATGAGCCCTATATTGGTAAAGTAGCCGTTGTTAATGTGGTCTTCAATCGATTAGCCAGTAGTTACTACCCCAATTCCATAACAGAAGTAATTTTTCAACCCCATCAATTTACTCCAGCTCACCAGGGTAAATTAAAATACATCACTCCTTCTCCAGCTTCGATTAAAGCTGTAGAAGAGGCCTTAAACGGTAAAAGAGTTGTACCTAAAGAAACATTGTTTTTCGTCTCCTTAGATAAGGCTTCTGACTTTACTATTCCCAATACCAGAGTAAGAATCATGGACATTGGTGGCCATACCTTTTATAAATAACATTCACAAATAAAACAAAGCGCCTAAAAGGCGCTTTACTCATCTAATCCTTACATAAGGTCTCAATTGATAAAAAAGGTCCTTAGACATAGTAGCAATCTCTAGCATATATTTACGATCTAGATGTAAAATCAAATAACTTCCTTTTTTATCTACGGTAATTTTTAAATCTTCACCCATCTCAAATTCCTTGCATTCTTTTGCTAAAATAGTTTTTATTCCTAACTTTTTATTTTTAATAGTAACTATCTCGGGAAAATAATAGTTGCCTATAAAGGCCATCAATAAAAAAAAGAGCGAATAATTAGCCACTGGTCTTAGGCCTTCTAAAATATATCCTGTTGCCAAACATATTCCCACTGGAAAAGCTAATCTAAAAACACTAATCAACTTACGATTAACATAATACATCTTAATCTCCCCAACTCCCATTCTTATAAATAGTTTTCTCCATAATTATTAGTGCCTCCTGCTAAAAAAACTATTATTTTTTTAATATACTGTATTAATACAGATTTTGGAAGATGTAATTTATATGCTACAGTTTATTGACAAAGTAATCCAATTGATTTTATAATGATAATTGTGTTTTTTTATTATTTAATAATTCTTATTCGGTTTAGTTTTTTTATTCGAGTAGGTCTTATTATTCACAAGAACAAAATAAATTGGGAGGGTATTATTAATGGCAAAAAAATCCCGAGAACAATGGGGATCAAAGATTGGCTTTATTCTAGCTGCTGCCGGATCCACTGTTGGTTTAGGCAACATCTGGCGTTTCTCCTATGTGGCAGGTAATGAGGGAGGCGCAGCCTTTGTTCTGATTTATCTAGGAGTAATTTTTTTCTTTGGTTATCCTTTATTATGCACGGAGATTGCAATAGGTCGTACCACTCAAAAAAATCCAGTAGGTGCCTTTAAAGCCTTAGCCCCCAATTCACCTTGGTGGTTAGTAGGTGCTCTTAGTGTTTTAACTAGCTTTTTTATTTTGTCTTATTACTCAGTAATTGCTGGTTGGTCATTGTCTTACACCTTTAAAGCTCTTCTAGGAGCATTTACCCCTGGTGCTGATTTTGCTGGTTTGTTTGTTGGTCATATCAGTCAAATATGGGAGCCAATAATCTGGCATGCAGTATTTATGCTTATAACCTTAACTATTATTGGCGCTGGAGTTGTAAATGGTATCCAACGAGTATCTAAAGTCTTAATGCCCTTATTATTTATCCTATTAATTTTACTAGTAGTGAGAGGCTTAACTTTAGATGGCGCAGGAGCAGGTATTGATTTCTACTTATCACCTGACTTTAGTAAGGTTGACGGGGGTACCTTTTCAGCAGCCCTGGGACAAGCATTTTACACTTTAAGCCTGGGTATGGCGATTATGATTACCTATGGAAGTTATTTAAATAAAGAAGATAATATTGGTGATAGCAGTAGAATGGTAATTGGTTTAGATACTATGGTGGCTATTTTAGCAGGACTAGCAATTTTTCCTGCAGTTTTTGCCTTTGGCTTTGAGCCTAATTCAGGACCAGGACTGGCCTTTATTACCTTGCCAGCTGTCTTTGCGTCCATGCCTTTAGGAGCCTTTTTTGGCTTTTTATTCTTCTTATTATTAAGTATAGCAGCTCTAACATCAACTATTTCTCTTTTAGAGCCTTCTGTTTCTTATTTAATTGACGAAAAAGGCTGGGAAAGAAAAACAGCTTCTTTAGTTGTAGGAACAGCGATCTTCTTAGTGGGTATTCCTGCTAGCTTAGGTTACAGTGTTCTTAGTGATGTTAGTTTCTTAGGTTTAGATCTTTTAGATAGTTATGACTTTATTACTAACGCAGTTTTCTTGCCCATTGGCGGTCTTCTAACTAGTATCTTTGCTGGTTATGTCTGGGGATCTAAAAACGCAGCCCAGGAATTGAATACTCCCCCTGGAAAATTTGCCTTTGGCAAGTGGTATGAAATGCTTTTAAAATATATCATCCCTGCAGCAATTCTAGTTGTTTTATTTGTTGGTCTCTATGCTCAGATAGTAGGTTAATATTAAAAATGCACCCCTAGGGGTGCATTTAAATTTTAACCTAGACCTAAAAGCAACAAGGCAAAATGGAAATACATAAGCAAAGCTAAAGCATCAACTATTGTGGTAACTAAAGGCGCCGCCATAATAGCAGGGTCGATAGAAAGTTGTTTAGCTACTAGGGGCAATATTCCCCCAATAATTTTAGCCATCATCACTGTAAAAACTAAAGTAAAAGCAACTATTAAAGCAATCCTAAAAGAGTAGCCCTCTAAATAGTAAATGCGCAGGAAATTTAAACCCGATAAGATTAAGCCTACTAAAAGGCTCACTCGCATCTCTTTCCAAATTACCCCCAATAAATTATTGAACTTAATAGTACCTAAGGCGATGCCCCTGATTACTAGAGTGGAGGCTTGGGATCCAGCATTACCTCCGGTTCCCATAATCATAGGAATAAAAGTAGCCAAGGCAACTACCGCTTCCAGAGCAACTTCATAATATCTAATAATATAACCAGTAAAAGTGGCGGAAATCATCAGTATCAAAAGCCAGGGGATTCTTT
>JAAZJU010000161.1 GCA_012800195.1 Clostridia bacterium | reverse complement strand
GCCTCTAACAGTCCTCCCATTTCTGCCTTTCTAATAGAGCTCCTAGTATCTACTAAACCACCTAAGGGAATTTGAGGTTCAAACCGTCTAATCAATACCCCTTCACTAGTCTCTTCCTGCCATAAGACTATTTGTTCATAGTCTAAAATAGGTTCAAGTCCTTGAGCCTTTTCTTGACCAAGACTGGAACTACATTCCTTAGTTAACATGTTAATAATTTTATTAAATTCCAATTTTTCTAAGGTAAATTTATTCATTAATTTATCACCTATATCCCTAAATCACACCTCTAAAGAAGTGTCCTGTTGTAGAACCATTAGGTTCTAACTTATCTAACCTTTTGATACTTTCTTCTAAGGGTTTAAAATTAATATCCTGGTACCAATCATCTATTGCTTGACGATAAATTCTAGTTACTTCTCCAATCCATTGTGGATTTTCCTGCCTAGCTTCAATTCTAAGACTGTCAACTCCAGATTCTAAAACACTCTGAATATCTTTATAGAGGTTTAAAGGCTTAGCATTATAAATAAGCATTCGACAATCTTCATCCATTGCTAAGGGGAAGACAAAATTCATTCTATCCTTAAGACCAAATTCTCCCCCTAAGCAAGCATTATTACAATCTACTTGATTAGTTCGATTACCTTTAACAGAACCTACAGCGCAATACTCACTTACCATTAGAGGAAAATTCCCGTGGACAATAACCTCAAGAGGTAGATTGCCCAAATATTTAAACCTTTTAATCTGTTCTATGGTTAATTCCGGTGAAAGAGTAGCCTGGATTATTCCCTGTTCTAATAGAGCAAAGAGGGAAACATCATTAAAAATATTCAAAGTATAATCCGCGAAAATATTTTCAAGATTATATTCCTTAGCCAATTGTAATAAGCCTAAGTTGCCTATTAAGAAACCATCCAGTCCTATATTCTTTACTTTCCCTAATAAATTCTTGATTCTTTCAATTTTTTCTTCACCTACAAAAGTAGGCAATCGGAGTATAGCTTTTACTTCTTTTTCATGACAATAATTTATGCTGTCTATAAGACTATTAAATGAAAAATTTTCTCTATTTTTCAGACCTTCCCAATTTAAATAAACTTGGTCTGCCCCTTGGTTTACAGCTTCTCTTAAAGCCTGAGGGCCACCTACTAACACTGCCAATAGAGGCTTAATGGGGTTGGGCATTTGAGGAGGAATTCGTTCTATTACATCATTAATATTTTCTAAATACTCCCCTTTAGGAGGTATTTTTTTAAGAAACTCTCTTTGTCTAGCTAAAAGCAAATTATCTACTATTTTCCTACGTAATTGGTTTAACTCGCTCATAGGAACCATCAATTGTTCACCTATCTCCCCCTCTAATTTAGATAATTCAAAGGGAGTATTGCCCAGGCGAGCGAATTGTTTCCAAAGGGTCTCTTGATTTAAGGCATATTTTTGGGCTTTTTCTACTAAGAAATCTCCTTCACAGTGGGTAGTATAACCTTGCCCATCCCGAGCTTCTACTGTTATAACTTGTCCTTCCTGTACATTTACCCTTAATTCCAGAGGAATTCTTTGTATAACTTTAGGAGAGGTAAAACTTTCTTTAACTTTTTGCATTAGGAGTGCATCATTTGTTTTATAAACCTTATCCCCCACCTGAGGTCTACCAGGGCCAATCTTGATTTCTACTTCTTGACCGATTTCAGCCCTAGGAACCTTTTGCCCTTGGTATTTAATTTCCTTGACTTCTCCTCCTAGTCTCCCTCCTTTGGTTACCCAAACTTCATAACCATCCCCCAGGGAAAGGGGCTCGGCTAACTTAATTTTTATGCTTTGGTGAAAAACTTTGGTAATGGAACCTAGAAAAAGACCACGATTATTGGGTCTTTCATAACTCATTAAATCCTTATATTGATGACCATAAAAATAACCAGTGGTAAAACCTCTATTGAAAATCTGTTCTAATTCCTTATGAACTATCTTAGGAACTTTGAAGCTCCTTTGTTGGTCATAATAATTATCAATCATTTGCCGATAGTTTCTAATTACTGTGGCCACATATTCCGGGCGCTTCATACGTCCTTCAACCTTAAGAGATGCAATCCCTGCAGTAATTAAATCTGGAAGATAATCAATCATTTTTAAATCCTTAGGGCTTAAAAGATATTCACCGATTTTTTCAGTGGTTATTGGCTTACCTTTGTTATCAACTAGTGAATATTTCATTCGACAAGGTTGAGCGCAACGACCTCTATTGCCACTACGCCCGCCAATTAAGCTACTCATGAGACATTGACCAGAGTAGGAAATACAAAGGGCGCCATGGACAAAGGTTTCCAATTCTATAGAGCTGTTTTCTCTAATTCTACTTATATTTTCTAAGGAAACTTCCCTGGCTAAAACTACCCGGGTAAAACCCATTTCCTCTAGAAAATTTACCCCAGCTGAATTATGAACGGCCATTTGGGTACTACCATGAAGCTCCATATCTGGTAAAGCTGTTCTAATTAATTTGGCCACTCCTAAATCCTGGACAATAATTGCATCAACTTGTGCTTCGGCCAACTGATAAAGATAATTAATAAGATCTTTAATTTCATGGTTAGCCAAGAGAGTATTAACAGCAACATGGATTTTCACCCCACGGCTATGGGCATATTCCACTGCTTCTATTAATTCCTTATAACTAAAATTATTGGCATATTGTCGAGCACTGAACATGCTGCCTCCTAAATAAACAGCATCAGCACCGTTTTCTACCGCAGCCCGTAAAGCTGCAAAGCTTCCGGCTGGGGCTAATAGTTCTATTTTATTCATTAAAAACTTCCCCTATCTACGAACTCTTGTTAGACCTGAAAAGGTTAGGACTTCTATACCTTGGTTTTCCAGTTGGTCTAATAGTAAATTCATTCCTAAAGAATCGCTAGCTATATGTCCAGCAATTATCACATTTATATAATTTTTTTCTGCTTCTTCCCGATGTTTATCTCCCATATGCATTCCGATTATTGTACCTATTCCAGCAGCAGCCATTTTTTCATAAGCTTTTTCGGAACCACTGGTACCACCAGTCATATCTACTAGGATTTTACCAGCCCTGTTCTTTTCCTTACCTGCTACAACCTGGGGACCAGTACCCAAATACATTGCCTCTTGATATTCGGGAATTTCCTTTAAGATTTTAATCACATCCCCTACTGTTTCTGGTTGTTCTTTGTTAAAGGTCTCCTCTAGAAAATGTTGTACTTGGTTATCTGCAGGAGTATGAGCACACATAAAGGGCAAATCTAAAAGGCGCGCTGCATCCACACCGCGATTATGGTTTAAGGGTAAAAGATTCCTTTGTACCTCGCTAATCCGGGAAGATAAAATACCCTGAGCTATATTAATAGGTACTCCTAGATTATATAACATATCTTCTTGAAGCCTCATAACTTCATAAAGACCCACTAAAGCTTTCCCTTCAGGATGATGGGCAAGGACTAAATCAATTTTAGTCCCCTTTTCCCTAAGTCTATCGGCTAAAAGCAATTCTTGGGTTTCAATATCTATTCCCGCTATAATAGTTTTAACTTCCCTATTTAAGTCTCCATAAAGAACTCTTGTGTCACTATAGGGATTGAATAATTTATCCTGATCAAAATATTTTTTTGCATCTTCCTTTAAATCCTGTTCTTCTTTATTAATATTCTCTAAATGTTTTTCTACATCTGTACCCCTAGGGTCTTTAGCCATACCTTCCTGTATAATTAATTGATAAATATCTTTGATTTTCATTTTCTTCCTCCTCATTAATAGTGCCTAGATTCTTGAAGGTCAATAACAGATAGATACCTGGCTATTTTCCAGCCAGGTATCTGTTTTTATCAGTAATACCAATATATTTACCTAATAATACTATTTTATTCCCTTTTTCCCTTCTTCCAGAACCTGTACTAGTTTATCATAATCGTTTTGTAACTTAAATAGCTCATCCGCAACATTTATGGAAGTTAACACAGCTATTTCTTTTAAAGATAAATGAGGATTCCTTTGACCAATAAAATTCATTTTCTTATCAACATAGTTCGCAACCTGTCGGATATGATTTTCATCACAGTTCCCTTTTATATTATATGTATTATTATAAATTTCTACTTGAACTTTTTTCGGTTGGGAAGCGTTCGTCACAGTTAACCTCCTCCTTTTCTCTTTTATTTTTTCGTTATATCTTTAAAAACTCCTGCTTATTTCTCAATTAATAGCCGATATATAGGAAAAACAGGCCTGATGGCCTGTTTTATGCTCTTAAACTAGCAGCAAACTTATCAGCTAAAGCTTTTTGGATATTTCCATGGATTTCGTTTATCTCAGCATCAGTTAATGTTCTATCTTGAGCTTGGAATACTAAAGAAAAAGCAATACTCTTATAACCTTCTTGGATTTGGTTACCCTTATATAGGTCAAAAATCTCAATATCCTTTAAAAGTCCCCCACCCTGCACTTTGATTTCTGCCATTAATTGGTAAGCAGTAACCTCATCCTTCACCACGACAGCTAAATCCCGGGTAACGGCAGGATATTTAGGCAATTGTTGATAAGAAGTAGTACCCTTGACCATAGCAAATAATTGTTCCACATTCAGTTCTAATACATAGTTTCTAGGTAATAAATCATAATTCTCTGCTACTTGAGGATGTATTTCTCCCATTACTCCAATCTTAACACCCTTTAAGATGATATTAGCAGTACGCCCAGGATGATAAGTAGGATTGTCTGTACATGCTTCAAATAATGGTTCATCTAAGTTCAATTGCTGGAATAAGTCCTCAACTATACCTTTTAGATAATAAAAATCAACAATTTCACCTTTATGTTGCCAATCCTTAGCTATATTTCCTCTCAGAGCTATTCCTAGCATCCAAGTCTCTTTCGGTAGTCCTTTGTTTTCAGGAAAACCTTTAGCTTCATAGACTTTACCCAATTCAAAACCAGCTATATCTTCATTTCGTCTATTAATATTTCTATTCATACTATCTAATAGTCCTGGAACTAAAGTGGTTCTCATTATACCCTGTTCTTCAGAAAGGGGATTTAGGACTTTGACAACATCCCTTTTTTCATCATCGGCGGACAAAAGTAATTTATCGAGATTATTTTTATTAATGAAGCTAAAGTTAATCATTTCGTTTAAGCCCCTGTTGGCCAAGATGTTGATTATCTTATCCCTAAAAACCTGCTCAGGGGTTCTTCTACCTTGATTGGTAGCACCATAGGGTAAAGTAGTGGGTATATTATCATAACCGTATAGGCGAGCTACCTCTTCAATAAGATCCTCAGCAATAGTTACATCAGGGCGATAAGGAGGAACTAAGACTGTGATGGTCTCTTTAGTTTCCTCAGTTATCGTAAAGTTTAATCTGATTAGTATTTCCTTTATTTCACTAAAGCTTATTTCAGTACCTAAGACATCATTGACCTTTTTCATTTCTAAGGTAACAAATGTTTTTTCCTTTGGGGTTGGATAATTATCTATCATCCCTTTTAAAACCTTACCCTCTGCCAATTGTTCCATTAATTGAACAGCTCTATTAGCGGCAGACACCACTGTTTCCATATTAATGCCTTTTTCAAAACGAACAGAGGCATCAGAGCGCAAACCTAATTTTGTAGCTGTCTTTCTAATATTGGTGGGTTCAAAGTAAGCTGCTTCGATTAGAATAGTCGTTGAATCAGCAGTAATCTCTGTATTCTCTCCACCCATCACTCCAGCTATTCCCACTGCCTTTTGAGGGTCCGTAATTAAAAGCATTTCAGAGGTAAGATTTCGTTCGTTGCCATCTAAGGTAGTAATTTTTTCGCCCTCTTTGGCTAGCCGTACAATTATTTTCCCTTCAGCTAAAAGATTATAATCAAAGGCATGGAGAGGCTGTCCAAACTCCAACATCACTAAGTTAGTTATATCCACCACATTATTAATGGACCTTATTCCAGCTGAACGAAGTTTATGTTGTAACCATTGGGGAGAAGGTTTAATTTTAACCCCTTCTACCATCCTAGCCACATAACGGTGACAATACTCGGGGGCACTAATTTCAACCTTAGCTACATCTTCAATGGTTTTTTCAATTTCTGTGAAATTAATAGTAGGAAGCTTTACTTCTTTACCTAAAATAGCTCCAATTTCTCGTGCTATATTGATAATACTTAAACAGTCGGAACGATTGGGAGTTAAATCTAACTCTAAAATATAATCATCAAGATTTAAGTATTCTACAATATTAGTGCCCAAAGGAGCATCTTCATCCAAAACTAAAATACCTTCCCGTTGATCTTGAGATAGACCTTCATCATTAATTCCTAACTCTTTAGCGGAACAGATCATCCCTTGAGATTCCAAACCTCTAATTTTGGACTTTTTTATCTTTATCCCACCAGGGAGCTTAGCCCCTACTTGGGCAAAAGGTATCCATTGGCCTTTTCTAACATTGGGAGCGCCACAAACAACTTGTAGCTCATTTTCCCCATCTGTAGTTACTTTACACAGGGAAAGATGATCACTATTGGGATGAGGTTCAGCCTCTAAAACCTTACCCACCACAACATTCTCGATACCTTTATCTAAGCTTTCTACCCGTTCCACAGTTACACCAGCCGCAGTTAATTTATCAGCCAACTCTTGGGGAGTTATATCAATATCTACATATTCTTTTAACCATTTAAATGAAACTTGCATCCCATTCTACCTCCTAAAACTGCCTTAAGAAACGCAGATCATTTTCATACATAAGTCTTAAATCATTTATTCCATACTTCAGCATGGCTATTCTTTCTACACCCATACCAAAGGCAAAGCCAGTTACCTCCTCTGGATTATAGCCACCATATCTTAATACATTGGGATGAACCATTCCAGAACCTAAGATTTCTAACCAACCAGTCTGAGAACAAACTCGGCAACCTTCCCCTTCACACATAACACAGGAAATATCTACTTCAGCACTGGGCTCAGTAAAGGGGAAAAAGCTAGGTCTTAAGCGAACCTTTTGCTTTGGTCCAAACATTTGTTGGGCAAAGGCTAATAATACCCCTTTGAGATCACTCATTTTTATACCTTTATCAATTACCAAGCCCTCAATCTGATGGAACATGGGGGAATGAGTAGCATCATCATCCCGGCGATAAACCTTCCCTGGACAAATAATCTTAACAGGTGTTTTAGGAGCCATTTTTTCCATAGTCCTAACTTGTACCGGTGAGGTATGGGTCCTTAAAAGTACCTCAGATGTAATATAGAAGGAATCCTGCATATCCCTAGCTGGATGATTCTTAGGTAAATTTAAGGCCTCAAAATTATAGTAATCGGTCTCTATATCTGGACCTTCGGCAATTTCAAAGCCCAGCCCTATAAAAATCTGTTTAGCTTCCTCTAAAACTAGAGTAATGGGGTGTTTGCTACCTTGGGCAAAACTTTTGCCAGGTAAGGTAACATCAATAGTTTCCCCTAGAAGTTTTTCTTCCTGCTCAGCTTTTTTTAGTTTAGCCCCTTGTTGATTCAGGATAGTGTTGATTTCATCTCTAATTTCATTGGCTAATTGACCAATTATTGGTCTTTCTTCAGCGGATAATTGGCCCATACCCCTTAAAACTTGGGTTAAAGCTCCTTTTTTTCCTAAATAATAAACCCGCAAATCATTTAGTTCATTCAAGGACTGACATTTTAGTAATTCTTCCTTAGCTTTACTTCTAATTTCTTCTAATTGCGTTCTCACCTCAAGGCCTCCCTAACAATAATTTCACTAGAAATGCGCGCATCTTCATTTTTCATAAAGCGCATATTTCTGTACTGTGTTCCTTAATACTTTGCTAAATGCCAAATTATATAAACCTACATAAAATAAAAGCTTCCATCCCTAAGGGACGAAAGCTATTCTTCCGCGGTACCACCCGAATTAATCCTATATACATGGATTCACTTGTACACCGTAACGTGGGTGGACGGCTAAGCCTACTTATTAGTATTCTTACTAAAGTTCAACTTAACAGCTTCGGGGCGAAACCTGATATACTATTTACAAAAATAGTAGGAAATCATTCTTTCGATAGGCTTTCAATCTAGACCCATCTCCCTGTGGAAAAAATAATTTACCCAGCTCCCCTGCATAGCATTTTGCTTATTAAATTATATACAAAAAAAATTATACCATATTCGTCCAGAAGGGACAAGTTTACACAAATATGTTTAGAAAAGAGTTTAATCTCCAAATTATTGCAACTTATCTACCAAACTTACTATATGAGCAAAGTATGAGCAAAGTTTTAGGGTTTTTGATGATAAAATAATTGAATAATCATAGCTACTTGATCCTGTCCCATGGCAACTTCTTTAGCAATCTCTTTTATTTCCCACCCTGCTTCCTTCAATCTTAGTATTGACAAATACTGAGGTGGAATTTCAAAATCAGATTTTTTTTCAACATATTTACTAATTTCTTTTTTTGCTTTTCTCTGAGGAGTCTTGTCCTCAGACTTTTCAACTTCTTGAGAAATTTTATTAACTTTGTCTATTTTACTTTCTAATTCAGACATGGTTTGAACTGCAATATCCTGACAGTTTTTAAATAATTCGTCTAATTTTTCATAAACCTCTATTCCATCTTTAATAAGGGCTTCATATCTATGTAAATATATTTTGATCAGAATCCAAAACACAATTAACCCAGCTAAAAATCCTCCAAAAAATAACATCATAGCCTCTCACCTTAGATACGCAAATCAAAAACACTACCCAGATGTTTTTCTAGATTTAGGTCATCCTCTTCAGGATTATTAATCTTATTTGTTTTGTTTTTACCTTCACCCTGGGGATTGCGTTTATCTTTTTGTTCATTTTTTTCCTGATTATTAATCCTATTTTGTTCAGTATAGTTCAACTTGTTCACAGATGTTTCATCTTTTTGAGCATCTTTTTTTGTTTGCAGCATGGCATTTTCCTGTAGTTGTTGTCCTTGTTGCTGTTCTAACTTCTGTAGTCTGCTAACCTCGTTTACTTTTTGTAACATAACTTGGCCATCGATGGCTTTTAAGGACATAATAACACCCCACAATTAAACTCATAGTGTTAAGATATTGATATCCATGCCCGACAATACTAACTTTACACCATAATAATCATTAATAATAGCCTTTCTTGCCTTGCCAATAGTGACTATCACTCCTGAATATAAGTTTTGAGATACTTCCAAGAAACCAGTGCCTAAATCTTCAAATTTTTCTTCTAATTCTTCTTTTTCTTGCTGAATTATAAGCTTTCTTGACAGTAGTTCCTCTTTGGTTTTACATAATCGTTGGAAAAGTTCTGGTTTATCAACGGAGATTTGTTGCATATTTTTAAGCTTTTGAATCATTTCTAAGGCCTTCAGAGTCTTTTCTAAGTTATTATTCAAAACTTCAAATTCTTGGCAAACACTAAGATACTTATTTCTTAACTCAGGGCTTATTCCTACTTCAACATTTGTATGTGTAGCTAAATTAGAACCCATATTTTTACATATTACAGCCTGTCCAGCGCGACAAATTCCTCCGACAATTAAACCTTTCCTACCCCCCACTTGAATAGTCTTATAACAATCTATATTACTATGCATTATAGCACTATTAACTACAACATCCCCACCTGATTTTATGTTCGCATGTTCGATAAACTCAGCAAAAATATTGCCTTCAGCCAGCACATTGCTTTTTGTTAAGCCTCGAATACCTTTTTTGACAAAAATATTTCCAGAAGCTATTGCATGGCCTCCTTCAATATTTCCATAGATTTCAATATCCCCATTAGAACGCACAAAAAAGTTTTCTTTTATATTGCCTCTAATGATTACATTGCCTGGGTAATCAATATTTCCAGTGGAAAAATCCACATCACCTGTAACCTCGTAAACTGGTAAAACTGTTACTTTTTTATTGCTAATTACCACATGTCCTTCACAACTAGCATATCCTTTAAGTAAGTTTTCATCTGCTATTACATTTTTGCCTATTGGTAAAACTAATTCCTTTCCATCTTTAGCAGGTAATTTCAAACCTGTTACAGTCATTCCTGAAATACCTTTTGTGGCAGGAATTTTTTCAATAAGCAACTGATTTTTCTGGACATTTTGAATTAAATTTATATTATAGAAATCAACATTGCCATTGGCTAACTCCTTGGGCACTATATCTAAACCCTTGGGATTAAAAAAATATTTTAATTGTGCATCTTTCCCTGGTCTAGGTTCTCTACCAAAGGCCACCTGTTCTTCAATTATGGAACCCTTCGATAAAGCAACCATTATTTTAACATCATCAATGCCATATTTTACTCCCTTTTCATTTAACTTCTTTTTAACATCATTTATTGTTATTTTTTTCCCTTCACCAATGGGAGGATAAATCACAACAGATGCAATTAATTCATTTCGAGAAATATGCACTAAACATTGCCCATCTAAATCAATATTTCCTAATTCGCTGATTTTTTTTTCTTGAGGAGCATCATTAAATAATTCCTCAAATTTAATTTCATCCTGAATTTTTCGGAGAAGCATTTCTTCCCGTAAAAGGTAAGCTAATCTTTTTTTGTTCTGATCGTTAACTGGAGGGATCTTAAGATATAATGAATCCTCTTTTATTACCCATTCGTAAAGCTCCATAGTGTTCCTCCATTACTTTGTATTAAGTTTACTTTTTAGTTTTAGTACTGCTTTTTTATGTATTTGGGAAATCCTTCCCTCAGATAATTCTAGGATTTTACTTATTTCTTTGGATGTTAATTCTTCATAATAATACAATGTTATTACCATTTTTTCCTGGTCATTTAATGACTGAATTGCATCAGCGAGAGACTTTTGTAGTTCAGCATATTCAATGCTCTCACTTGGTTCAGGAGAGTTTTGGTCCTTTATAAAGTCCGCTAAAGAAAATAAATCATTATCGCTATTTTCGATAGGTTGTTCTAATGCTAATATATTTAAATAGCCAATATCTTGAAGTTGCTTTTCTAAGTCCTCTTCTTTTATACCTAAGAAACTGGCTACTTCTTCTTCTGTTGGATATCTTCCCAGTTCTTGTTCTAAAGATGCATAGGCTTTTTCTAAGGCTTTAGCTTTACGCCTTAATGTTTGAGGTGCCCAATCCATTTTTCTTAATCCGTCTAAAATTGCACCCCTTATTCTTATTTTTGCATAATACTCAAAATTTGAATTAAGGTTGGCATCATATCTATCCACGGCATCTATCAAGCCTAGGGCACCATAGGAAAGCAAATCATCGAGTTCAATATTTTTAGGGAGCCCCTGATATATTCTCAAAGCTGAATATTTAATTAAAGGGGCATATTCTACTATTATTTTTTCTCTTAGCTCGGGACTTTTCTCTTTTAAATATTGAGACCACAAATCTGTTTTTCTATTAGTCATTTAATCACCCCTGATTAAACTACCTTTTCACCATGATTTATCGTTTTGATATAAAGCTCGCCATTATCAGGGTTAAAAATAATGGTTCGACCAAAATTACCTCCTGTCTCATTAGCCAATACGGGTATTTTTAAGGTCTGCAAAATCTTTATGACTTCTTCCGTATTTCTTTCCCCTATACGCATCATGGTACTGTTGCCAAACATTTGAGCACCACCTGCAATTTTTGCCTGCATTCTATTTTTTATGGCTCCTAATTCTTGCATTTTTTCTAATAAAAGCTCAATACCGGTATCAGCATATTTGGCTTTATTATGTACCACTTTAACTTGGTCACTATTGGGAAGCATAATATGAGCTAGCCCGCCAACTTTAGTTCTTGGATCATATATACAAACCCCTACACAAGATCCTAGTCCTGCCGTCATAAGTTTTTGGGGGGCTTTACATACTGCTAAATCAGCCATCCCTACTTTAATAACATCCATTAAGAAACAACTCCTAATTGTTCAAACAATGTTTCTAAAGAACCAGGTTCGGGCAATAAAAACAGATGGCCTTGAACCTTCTTATCTTCTTCTATAAACATCGTATCAATTATTAAGGCATAATCGCTTATCTCACCATATAGTTGTAAAACATTTCCTAAAATTGCTCCTACCATATCATAGGCAAGAGAAGGAACGGATTGACTAAAATCCATATTGGTTAAAACACTAAGGGCAGTTAAATATGAGCCTGCCAAGATATTAGTAACCTCTTTAATTGCCGAAGCTGAGAGTTCATCTAAGCCTTTACCCTCTAATTCCCTTTCACCAATTAAGATCCCAAGAAATAAATTTATACTTTCCTCAGGCAGTACAAAGAGGATGCTCATTGGAGCCTCGCCCTCGACCTGTAAATAAGAACCCGCTACTAGAGTTTCCGGCCCTCCTAGTATTTCAATTACCTGAGGAAAAGGTAATATAGATACATTAGGTACACCCATATTTATTTTTCTATTTAGCATAGTAGATAGGGCAGTGGCAGCATTACCAGAGCCAATGTTACCAATTTCTTTTAATACATCCCGTTGTAATGTATTAAGGTTTTGAAAATCCATATTTTCACTCCTTAGGGCCAGAAAATTCTAAATAATTATGTAGTCAGCTCTAAAATTTCTTCCAAATCTAAAAGTAACAGCAACCTGCCATTATATTTCCCCACACCCTGAACAAATCTTTGATCTAAAGAATCGCTCAAATCTGGCACTTCAATATCCTCTTCTTTAATCCTGATGACCTCTGTAACATTGTCAACTGTTATACCTATTTTCATATCATTAATAATTAAAATTATTACCCTACTGGTTTCTGTTTGTTCTTCTTCCTTTAAGCCAAAGCGATGTCTAAGGTTAACCACAGGAACCACATTACCTCTTAAGTTAATTACCCCTTCGATATAGGACGGGGCTTTAGGTACCCTAGTTATAGCCGTTGGCCTAATAATCTCCTGAACCGCTAAAATATCAATAGCATATTCTTCTTTAGCTAAATTAAAAGCAACAACCTGAATTTCCTTCATTTTACCCCCTCCTTAAAACAAAGTACCGATGTCCAAAATAAGTGCAACTTTACCATCCCCTAGGATAGCAGCACCAGCTATACCGGAAATGCCAGATAAAAGCTTGCCCAAGGAAGTTATTACTATTTCCTGTTGTCCAATAAGCTCGTTTACAACTAATCCGACCTGCTGATTACCTTTTCTAACCACCACAACAAAATATTCTTTTTCCATATCCCATGAGGAAAGAGGTAATTCTAGCGCTTTTTCTAGTTTTAGCAAGGGCAATATCTTACCTCTTAACATCATTACCTCTTGGTCCTGAATATTCTTAATATTACTTTCCCCAATAATGGTGGTTTCATCTATGTTAGCTAAAGGAATAGCATAAACTTCTTGTTGCACCTTTACCAATAAGGCCTGAATTATGGCCAAGGTTAAGGGTAACTTAATAGTAAATCGTGTCCCCTCTCCTTCTTGACTTTCTACCATAACACTCCCACTTAAAGAGTTAATTTTGGTCTTGACGACGTCTAGACCAACTCCTCTACCAGAAAGATCTGAAATCTCCTCAGTTGTGCTAAATCCAGCCCTAAAAATTAAGTTCAGAATACCCTCTGGGTCCATTTGCTCTATTTCCGCCTCTGTACATAAACCCTTTTCTAAAGCCTTATTCTTCACCTTTTCTATACTAATTCCTTTGCCATCGTCCTCTACAACAATGACAACAGAGTTCCCCTCCTGTCTGGCAATAAGTTTTAAAGTAGCTGTTGGGTCTTTCCCTTTTCTTTGCCTTTCAGTAGATGTCTCCACCCCATGGTCTAAGGAATTCCTTATTAAATGTACTAAAGGATCGCCAATTTCATCAATTACAGTTCGATCCAATTCGGTTTCCTTACCCTCAAGAATAAAATTGACATCCTTACCTAATTCCTTAGCAAGATCTCGAACCATTCTAGGGAATCTATTAAATACCTGATCAATAGGCACCATTCTAACATTCATTACTACATTTTGTAATTCTGAGGTAATTCTATCGATTTGTTCTACAGTTTCATTTAAGGCAGATAGATCATTGGTCTTGTAAATTTGCTCCAACCTAGTTTTATTAATTACTAATTCTCCCACTAAATTCATTAAATTATCTAGTTTGCCGATATCTACTCTAACCGTCTGACTTAACTTATGGTTAAGATTGTCCTTTTTGTTTTTAGTATTATTATCTGTTTTTGTAGCTAACTGTTCTAACTGGTTGGTTTCGGGTATATCTCCCAAAGATGGCGAAATAATTTCCTTTACAGTCACATCAGTAATATTTCCTAGTAATTCCTTTACTTCTTGAGAAGAATTTTTAGATAAAATAAAGACAGAAAACTCATTATCGAATATTTCATCTTCAATTTCTTGAGTACTTGGTATGGATTTAATAATTTCTCCTATCTCTTCTAGGCTTCTGAAGACCATAAAGGCCCTTACACCTTTCATTACACAATCTTCAGCTATCTCAACAGTAATCTTATAAAAATTAAAGTTATTATTGAGCCCTTGGGTAATTAGTTTTTCTTCAAATTCATTGAAGTCTATGTTTTCTTCTAAATCTTGTTCCAAGATATTTCTTTGAGAAGAATCCTGTTGTTCATAATATATAAGAAGTTCAACCAAATCAGATATATCATGATCCTCATTATTACCAGAGGCAATTTTTTCAACCATTAAATCTAGACTGTCCACGCATTTAAAAAACAAATCCCCTATTTCTGAGGTAAATTCCACCTCAAATTCTCTAAGCTTTGATAAAAGGTTCTCCATTTTATGAGTTAATTCTGCTATGTTTTCATAGCCCATGGTTGCTGCCATTCCTTTTAAAGTATGGGCTGATCTAAATATTTCATTTAAAGTTTCCTCATCTTGGGGATTTTGCTCTAGTTTAAGCAAACCCTCGTTTATATTTTGCAAATGTTCCCTGGATTCTTCCAAAAACAAATTCAAATACTCATTCATATTCATATTCATATTTCCACCTCCCAACTTAAATTTTGTTAATTACTTGGACAATTTCTGCAGATATTCTATCTAAAGGGACTATCTTGCTAACTAGCCCAGTTTCCACTGCTGCTTTAGGCATACCATAGATAACACTTGTGCTTTCAGCCTCAGCTATGGCATAAGTACCACTCTTACTTAGTTCCTTCAATCCTTCGCTACCATCGTTGCCCATTCCAGTCATAATAACAGTAATAGAATTTTTAATTCCTGCTTCATAGGCAGACCTTAATAAATAGTCCACAGAAGGACGATGGCCTCGAATAGGATTTTCCTTACTAAGTTTTATTTTGTAGTTATCATTGTCTTTAACAATCCCCAGATGATAATTGCCAGGAGCTATATAAATTTTATTTATCTCAATAATTTCATTTTCTTCTGCCTCTTTTACAGTTAAGGGAGTCAGACTGTCTAATCTTTGGGCCAAAGATTTTGTAAATCCCGCAGGCATATGTTGTACAACTAGAACACTGGCATTTAAATCAGGGGGCAAATCAGATATTAACTGATGAAGGGCCTTAGGTCCTCCGGTAGATGTACCTATTAAAACAAACTTTTGTTCATTTACCAAAGTGGGTGCTTTGTGTATTATATTTGTTTTTTTAACCCTTGTTTTTTCAACAAGGCTTAATTGCTTTCTTACCTTTACTCCACTGGCCATCTTGATTTTAGCTAATAACTCATCTTTTACATCAGAAAGGTTTAAGGAAATATGTCCCCCTGGCTTTTGAACAAAATCTACGGCACCTTTATTTAGAGCGTTAATGGTAATATCCGCACCTTCTTGGGTCAAAGAACTCAGCATAATTACAGGGGTAGGTTGTTTCTCCATTATTAATTCCAAGGCCCTTAACCCATCCATTCTGGGCATTTCAACATCCAAAGTTATTACATCGGGTTTAAGTTCTTTAACCTTTACTAACGCGTCCTCTCCATCCCTGGCAATTCCCGCCAACTCTAACAAAGGGTCAGTATTAATAAAATCAGCAATAACTTTTCTCATAAAGGCAGAATCATCAACTACTAAGACTCTAATTTTAGGCTTTATTATACTAACACCACCTTTGTTTAATATTTTCCCTGCTTATAAATTAGTCTCTAAAAGATTGAAACATTTTGCTAAAGTATTCTTTTAAACTATTATTTTTAGGTTTAAATTCCTGATTACTTAAGCTTGCAGCTATCCGATAGATACTTTCGGTAACTTCTGAATTGGGGTAGGCCAATAAAAAAGGTTCTTGTTTCTTAACTGCTTCACCAATTCTCCTGTCTTCGGGCATACTCCCTACTATATCTAACTGACAATTAGTTAAAAACCTGTTAGCTACAACTTTAAGCTTGGAAGCTGCTATTTCTCCCTCTTTTTTAGAATATACCCTATTAATAACTATCTTAATAGAACCAGGAAACCTGTATCTATTCAAAGTTTTGATAAGACCATAAGCATCAGCCAAAGAGGTTGGTTCAGGGGTTGTGATTACATAAATATCATCAGCAGCTAAGGTAAAATTTAATACATTTTTAGAAATCCCCGCACCAGTATCGATCAATAAAAAGTCAAATTGTTGTTCAATAACAGCTAATTTAGTTAAAAACCTTTCTAACTCCCATTCCTTCAAATCTGCCAATTCATGAATTCCTGATCCGCCAGGAATTACCTTTACCCCCCTAGGCCCTTCAAAAATAATATCAGTGATTTCCTTATGTTGATGAATAACATGATATAAATTATAGGAAGGAGAAATACCTAATAATAAATCTAGATTGGCTAAACCCAAGTCAGCATCAAGAACTAAAACCTTTTTGCCCAGTTCCGATAAGGCCAATGCTAAGTTTATCGTAAAGTTTGATTTACCTACTCCCCCTTTACCAGAGGCAATGGTTATAACTCTAGTATTATTTTCTTGGCCATCTATCCTTTGTTCAGCTTTGTTTTTGAGAGTTTTCACCATAATCCTTAAGCGATCTAATTGGTTATTCATTATTGCCACCATCTTCCAAAATCAATTGGGCTAACTTCCTTTGATCTGCAATTTCAATATCATCGGGAATACTTTGTCCAGTTGTACAATACGACAAGTATTTCTTAGTTTTATAAATTAAACTTAAAATAGGCCCGTAAGTAGTTGTCTCATCAATTTTTGTAAATATAATTCTATTAAATTCAATATTTTCATAGTTTTTAACGATATCTAGCATGTCCTTTAATCTTGTAGTAGCACTTAAAACCAGAAAGATTTCATCAGGCTGGGCAGCATCCATAAATGCTTTAAGCTCTGATACATGAAGCATGCTTCGATGATTTCTACCAGCCGTATCAATTAAAATCACATCTTTGTCCCTGTGAGAAGCAATGGCATTTTTAATACTTTGAGGTGTAAAAACAACATCCACATTTATTCCCAAAACCTCACCCACTGCTTTTAATTGTTCTACCGCAGCGATCCTATATGTATCAGAAGTTATAAGAGCTACATTCTTTTTTGATGTAATAGCAAAATTCGCTGCTAATTTAGCAATGGTAGTAGTTTTTCCTACTCCAGTAGGCCCTACTAAAGCAAATACCTGTTGTTTCCTTTTAGGTAAAACGATTGGTTTGCTCTTTTTTAAAATACGAGCAATTCTTTCAATCATTTTTTCTCTTATAAAATCCAAATCTTCATATTGACTAGGAGGAATTTTTTCCATAGTACTTTTCACGATTCTCCTAGCCAATATTGGTTCCACTTCATTCTTAACCAATATCTTATATATGTTATTGCCCATATGATTGAGTCCTAAATTGAAGCTGGCCTGTTCAATTTGCTTCATCATATCTTCCATCATTTGCTTCATTTCCCTTAAATCATCCTGTTCAAGGGAACTTTCATCTTCAGATAATGTTTCTTCTATATTATCTACAGTGTCTGAAGTTTCCTTTATTTCTGTCTTGCTTAAATTGGGCCAAACAACCTTATCAATTACCTCTTCCTTTTTTATTTCTGGATAATGGTGGTCAACTGCTGCTGTTACTTCAACAAATTCTTGAGCAAAAAGGCCTAAGAAACCGCCCTCCTTAAACTTACGAGTATGGAGAATCACTGCTTCCTGACCCATCTCTACTTTAACCTGGACCATGGCTTCTTGTATACTTCTGGCAACAAACCTCTTAACTCTCATTAGATACTCACCATTCCTATAGCTTCAATTTCCATATGAGCTGGCACTTCGTTATAAGAAATAACAGGTAGATTGGGAAAATTCCGTTCTAATAACTTACGGAAATAAAACCGGATTACCGGTGGACAAAGAATAACCACTTGTATGCCCATAACTGCAAATTGTTCGAGATAATTCGAAATAGCTTGGGAAATTAGTTGCATCTTTTGAGGTGGCATGACAATATAATTTCCCTGTTCGGTTTCCTGGATACTTTCTCTGATTAATTGTTCAACCTTAGGTTCTAATGTTAGAACATATAGTTTTCCTTCCTCAGTGGCATACAAACTACTTATTTGTCTACTTAGAGCCTGTCTCACATATTCAGTTAAAAGGTCCAAATCCTTGGTTATAGAGGAATAATCCCCTAAGGCCTCAAAAATAGAGACCATATCCCTAATGGGTATTCTTTCTTTTAATAGGTTGGCAATTATTTTATGGAACTCACTTAAGGTTAAAGATTTAGGGATTACCTCATCTACTACTGCAGGATAATCCTTCCGTACATAATCAATAAGTCCTTGAATATCTTGTCTAGTAATAATTTCCGCAGCATGATCTTTTATAAATTCAGTTAAATGGGTCGCCAAAACTGAAGGGGGATCCACTACTGTATAGCCAAGAATTTCAGCTTCTTCCCGTTGTTCCTCGCTAATCCATTTGGCCGGTAAGCCAAAAGCTGGCTCTGTAGTATCAATGCCTTGTAAATCAGGAGCATCCCCAGGGTTCATAGCTAAATAATGGTCAAGTATTAATTCCCCTTGAGCCAATAACACTCCTTTAAGTTTAATTACATATTTATTTGGTTCCAATTGCATGTTATCACGCATTCTAATAGGAGGAACAACAATGCCTAATTCTAAAGCTATCTGCCGTCTGATAAGCACAACCCGCTCCAGTAAATCCCCACCTTGATTAGCATCTACTAAAGGGATTAATCCATATCCCAGTTCTAATTCTAAAGTATCAATATTTAATAAATTATAGACACTTTCGGGTCTTTTTGTTTCTTCTACTTCTTTAATTTCCTCTGCAACTACCTGTTTTTCTTTAGTTTCCTGTAGACTCTTGCTCAAGAAGAAACCAAGTCCTCCACAGAGAAAGGAAATTACCCAAAAGGGTAATACAGGTAGGCCAGGAACCAAACCTAAAATAAAGAGAACAAGAGCAGTGATATATAAAACCTTTGGACTAGCCAGAGTTTGTTTGGCAAGGTCCTCCCCAAGGTTACTGTCCGAGGCAGCCCTGGTTACTGTTATTCCAGTGGCTGTTGCCAAAAGTAAAGCTGGAATTTGACTAGAAAGTCCATCACCCACTGTTAAGAGGGTAAAGGTTTGAGCCACCTCTGCCAGGGAGCCCATATTTAACTGGAAGGTTCCAATAATAATACCGCCAATTATATTGATTATAGTAATTATAATACTAGCTATAGCATCCCCTTTGACGAATTTACTGGCACCATCCATGGCCCCATAAAAATCAGCCTCATGTTGAATTTTTAGTCTTCTCTGTCTGGCCTCAGTATCACTAATTAGTCCTGCACTTAAGTCAGCATCTATGGCCATCTGTTTGCCTGGCATGGCATCTAAAGTAAACCTAGCTGCAACCTCAGCAACCCTTTCAGCCCCTTTGGTAATGACGATAAATTGAATGATGACCAATATTAGGAAAATTATTAAACCTACAACTGGGTTACCACCCACCACGAAATTACCAAACTGCTCTATTACTTCTCCAGCATATCCTTGGAGAAGAATTAGCCTTGTGGAGGAAATATTTAAGGCTAAACGGAAAAGAGTCATAATTAGCAATAAAGAGGGAAATACAGAAAAATCTAAAGGCTCAAGATTGTACATCGAAATTAGTAGAATAATTAAAGCACCAGTAATATTTAACACAATTAAAAGACTCAACAACCAGTCAGGAAGGGGAATAATCATCATTACAACAATAAAAATTATGGCAAAAGCAATCAATAGATCACTATGTTTTAAAAGTCTTCCAATGATACTATTAGATGTCATTAGATATCCTCCTACCCCTTTCCTTTTAGACGGTAAACATATGCCAATACTTCAGCTACCGCTTGGAAAAGATCTTCAGGAATTTTCTCATTTATATCTACAGTTTTATATAAAATTTGGGCTAACGGTTTATTTTCAAAGGTTATGATACCCTTTTCTTTAGCAATTTCTTTAATCCTTAAAGCCACCAAATCTTGACCCTTCCCAATAACCACTGGAGCGTCCATTGTTTCCTGATCATATTTTATAGCTACAGCGAAATGGGTAGGGTTTGTAATAATTACATCAGCTTCTGGGATTGCCTGCATCATTCTATTCATAGCCATTTGTCGCTGTCTTTCTTTAATCTTACCTTTTATCTGGGGATCCCCTTCGATATTCTTATATTCATCCTTTATTTCCTGTTTACTCATTTTTAAAGAATTCTCATACTCATATTTTTGATATAGATAATCCACTATAGCCAGGAAAAATAAAAAAATAATCACTTTCCAAAGGATTGAAAAAAGGACTTGCCCTATATAAGTAATAATCATTAAAATACTTAAATCCATTAAATATGGGAATTCATGTATTTTACCCTCGATTGTAGTAATGGCTAAATAGCTAATTACACCTATTTTAAATACTGATTTTAATAATTCCATTAAAGATTTTTTTGAAAAGATTCTCTTTAAACCCTCTAATGGGTTTATTTTTGATAATTTAATTTGCATGGTCTCTGTTGTAAACAAAAACCCAATTTGAGCTATATTAACTGCTATTCCCCCCACCATAACTAATAAAAAAATGGGCAGCAATATTTTAAGGATTAAAAAGATTCCTTCATTTAAAATGGGCAAGATAGTTTCAATAGTTAAATTACCAATAAAAGCTTGAGACCATAAAAGCTTCATAAATAGCCCTATATCTCTGACCATGTTGGGTAATAAAGATTTTAACAATAAAAATGCAATTAAAAAAATAATTACAGAATTTAATTCCTGGCTTTTTAAAACCTGTCCTTTTTTTCTAGCTTCTTGTCTTCTTTTTGGGGTAGCCTTTTCCGTTTTTTCACCTGCAAAAAGTTGTAAGTTGATATAAAACTTATTCATGTTAACACCTTCAATATTTGCAAGAGATCCTTAAAGCCCCTTTCAAATAATGCTGTTAATAGATAAATGTATAAAGGAATAACTATAATTAAAACAAAGAAACCAATCAAAATTTTGGCAGGCATACCTACTAAAAAGACATTCATTTGCGGAACAGTTCTGGAAATTATACCCATTATAAAGTCAGTGATAAAAAGTACTCCAACCATTGGTGCCGCTATTTGTAAGGCAATAATAAACATTTTAGAGGTTAAGGCTATTAGACCCTCTACAAGTTGTGTATTAAAGCTCATAGTATTAATGGGAACAACATCATAGGATAATAATAAGGCTTGTAAAAGCCAATGATGACCATTGATAATTAAAAAAACTAAAATAGCTAAAAGGTGTTTAAATGTACCTATTAACGGTACCTGTAAACCACTTTGGGGGTCCATAACATTAACGATCCCAAAGCCCATTTGCATATCTATACTTTGCCCAGCTAATTGAATGGCATGAAATAATAATTGGGCTACATATCCCATGAGAAGTCCTATCATTATTTCACTGATTAGGACTATTAACAGCGGTATACCTTCTAAAAAAATAATCTCATTTTTTTTAGGAAAAATCATAAAAACCAACAAGGCCAATGATAAAGTAATTGCTATTCTCAAAACACCTGGTATATTTCTACTGCTTAATACAGGAGCAGATATCATTAATCCTGAGGACCGAAATAATAAAATTAAAAATAAGGGCAATTGACTTAAAATACTATCTATAATTTCCATTTTTACATTCCTAATCTGGGTATGATTTCAAATAAAAATGTTGTAAAATTAGTCAAAATATTTAACATCCAAGAACTTAGAACCACCAACAAGACAAGCATAGTTATAATCTTAGGTACAAAAGTTAAAGTTTGTTCTTGTATCTGGGTAGTAGCTTGAAAAATACTAATAGCCAGCCCCACAAGGATACTTCCTGCTAATAATGGCCCAGCTACTAACAAAACAGTGTACACTGCCTCCCTCCCCAGATATACAACAAAATCCTGCGTCATATTATTACCCCTTTAAAAGCTTAATAATAAGGATCTAACAACTAAGTGCCAACCATCTACTAAAACAAATAACAATAATTTAAAAGGTAATGCAATCATCATAGGCGGTACCATCATCATCCCCATGGACATAAGTACACTAGCAACTATCATATCGATAGCAATAAAAGGTATAAATATGATAAAGCCGATTTGAAAAGCTGTTTTAAGTTCACTAATTACAAAAGCAGGAATCAAAGTAAATGTTGGAATATCCTCTTTAGTACTTGGTTTTTCTATTTCTGCCATACTAACAAAAAGGGCTAAATCATCCTGTCGGGTGTGTTTAAACATAAATTCTCTTACTGGATCCATGGCTAACTCAAAGGCCTCACCTTGGTTTATTTCTCCTGCCATATAGGGTTCCAATGAATCTTGATAAACATTAGACCACACAGGACTCATAATAAAAAAAGTTAAAAATAAGCTTAAACCTATTAGTACTTGATTGGGAGGCATTTGTTGAGTACCTAAGGCATTTCTTAGAAATGATAAAACTACAATTATCCTAGTAAAGGAAGTCATTAATATTAAAATTGCAGGAGCTAAACTTAAAATAGTTATTAAAGCTAAAATCTGTAAGCTTAAAGCCACTTCCGTCGGATTTTCAGCAGTACCCACACCTAATTCAAAACTAGGAATGGGAATTGGTTGAGCGGCCAAGGGCTTAACATTTAGAAAGAAAAATACTAAAGTTAAGAAGATTACAGCTATTATTCTTTTTTTAGTCATTTAGATCTCGGCCCCTTTCTTTCAGGGTGAGAGAACGCTCAATATATTTATCAAAGGATTGATTTGCACTCTTATTCTTAAAGTTTTTCTTAAAAAAATTCAAATTAAATATGTTTTTTTCAGGTGTTTTAATAGTTAGAGTTCTTAATTCATCTAATCTTTCCTTATCCTCAATGGTACTAATAACATTAATACCATTATCACTAACTCCTAGAATATACCCCTTACCTTCAATATCTACCAACAATAAACCCTTATTGTTCCCAATAGTAACTTGGTCTAGAATTTGTACCCAATTACCACTGGTTGTTGTTTCTAGGCGAAACTTCCCTGCAATATATTTGGCACCAAAGGCTGTTAAAACTATGACTGCTAAAACAGTTAAAGTATATCTAAACAATAACCATCCCATATTAGAGCTTCGCCCGATTTCGGAGTCTAAATTCAGTTCCCCTTCAACAGTTGCAGCAAAACTTATCGACACAAATAATAAGGAAAGCATTATAACTAAAAAAGTGATGAATAAGGTTTTGTTTTTTTCAATCATGATAGAGCCTTACGCACCGCCTCTATTACTCTATCTGGTTGGAAAGGCTTAACAATAAAGTCTTTAGCTCCAGCCTGAATAGCATCTATGACCATAGCTTGTTGTCCCATGGCGCTGCACATAATAATCCTGGCGCTAGAATCTATCTCTCTGATTTTCTTTACAGCTTGAATCCCATCCATTTCCGGCATAGTTATATCCATCGTCACCAAATCTGGTTTTAGTTCCTTATATTTTTCTATTGCAACCTGGCCGTTTTCCGCTTCCCCAACTACCTCAAATCCATTTTTAGTAAGAATATCCTTAATCATCATCCTCATAAATGCCGCATCATCGACTATTAAAATTCTTTGGGACATACCATTAACTCCTCCTCTATTATTGCAGATTCTTAATTCTATCCATTGGACTAACAATATCAGTGATTCTCACACCAAAATTTTCATCAATAACAACAACTTCTCCCTTAGCAAAAAGCTTCCCATTTACCAACATGTCAACAGGCTCTCCAGCCAATTTATCTAACTCTACAATTGAGCCTTGGGAAAAATTCAAAATATCCTTAATCGTTTTATTAGTTCTACCCAATTCTACAGATATTTGTAGAGGCACGTCCAAAATTAAATCTAAGTTTTCTGGGGCCTTTTGTTCACTAGTTAAGGGTTGTAGTTGACTAAAATTAACTGGTTTGACTTTAACCTTGGGTTCTACTAAAGTTTGAGAAGGGCTAAGCTCCTCTTTGTGTTTTATTTCTGGATATTCTTCCTTAGTATCTTCCGATATTTCACTAGTAATTTCTGCCTGCTCCTCAATCATTTGTGAATTTGCCTCAAGACTGGCAAATAAATCTTTGACCATATTTTTCCCGAATTCTATGGGTATCAATTGGATAAGTTCGCTATCAATTAATCCTTGAATTACCATTTTAAATGAAATTTTAATGATAGTTTCGTCATCTTTAATACTCTCGAAGCCAACATCCTCCTGAGCTAAATCAACAACATCAGTTGTTGGCGGAGAAATATCTATACGCTTGTCCAAAACAGTGGACATTGAGGTAGCAGAAGAACCCATCATTTGATTCATCGCTTCTCCTATAGCACTAAGGTGAATTTCTGACAATTCGGTTGTGAGATTACTTCCTACTCCCCCCATCATTAAGTCGACTATAATACTAGCATCTTCCATATTTATAACTAGTATATTGTTTCCTTCTAGACCATTTGTATAGCTAACATTAACTATTACATAGGGTTTAGGATAATCGGACCTTAATTTTAGTTTATTGGTCAACTCAACCTTAGGAGTTGTTATTTCTACCTTTTTATTTAGTAAAGAAGATAAGGTCGTGGCTGCTGTTCCCATGGAGATATTTGCTATTTCACCTATAGCATCTTTTTCCACTTCATCAATATCAGAAAAAATACTTTCATTCCCTGTAGGTTCATCGCTATCTTTTAATAGAGCATCTATTTCCTCCTGAGACAAAATGCTCTCATTCATTCTTCATCAGCCTCCTCCATCGTTACTAACTTATTTATTTGTACAGCCAGTTTGTTTCCTGAAACCCCAATTTTCCCCTTGAATTTTGGTTTGCTTCCTACAATTAAATCTACTTCACTGTCCACAGATTTATTTAAAGGGATTACATCTCCTATTTGCAAATCCAAAAGATCTTTTACACTTAAAGTCGTCTTCCCTAACCTTGCAGCTACTGTAACTTTAGCTACTTCTACTTTGTTTTTTAAGGTATCAATATTCACACCTGTTTGTTCTTTAACTGTTGTACCGTACCAATACCGGGCATTTAACTTATCAGCAATAGGTTCCAGCATTAGACATGGCAAGCAAATATTCACTAAACCCTCTTCATTCCCTAGTTTTAAATCTAAAGTAATGAGAACTACCATTTCTGTAGGAGAAACAATTTGTACAAAGTTTGGATTAGTTTCCAATGTGTCAAATTCTGGATTTAATTCTATGAGAGTAGACCAAGCCTCTTTAAAAAATCCTAGCATTTTTTTAACAGTCTTAATCATTACCAATTGTTCAATTTCTGTTAAAGGACGCTGTTTTACATTGGAAACACCAGGTCCCCCAAACAAACGATCAATAGTAAAAAAAGCTAGGTGGGGGTTAATTTCAAGAATAGCTTTACCCTCAAGGGGGGAAATATTAAAAATGTTTAAAATACTTGGGTTGGGTATTGATTTAGTGAACTCATCATAAGTTATCTGTTCTACAGAAGCAATTTTTATCTGAATTCTAGTTCTTAATTGACCGGAGAAAAATGTTGTAAGCATTCGACTAAAATTTTCTGAAATTACTTCAATGGTATTTAGCTGCTCCTTGGAAAATTTATCGGGGCGCCGGAAATCATACACTCTAATTTTCTTTTTGTTTTGTTCTTCTTTGATGGTTTCAGCATCAATTTCCCCAGTTTGCAGAGCATTTAAAAGTGTATCTATTTCAGATTGGGATAATATATCAGCCAACAGTCCCCCTCCTTTGGTTATTGCCAGACAAAATGATTAAAATAAATATTTATCACTTCACCATTCACTAAGATTTTATTTATATTTTTTTGGAGCTCCTTTTTAATATTTTCTTTTCCATCAACATTATCTAAATCACTTACTCTTTGTTTAGATAAGACTGTTATTATTGTATCCTCTAAAGCAGGAAGCTTGTCCCCTAACTCTTTTAGTACCTTCTTTTTATCCACTTCTAAAGAAAGTTGGGTTTTTAGATAACGCATACCATTGGTTTCTGCCAAATTAACTGTAAATTCAGAGGTACTATAAACAGGTCCAAGGGTAAAGACTTCTTCGGTATAACCCTTAGCATTATTTAGATTTTTACCTAACAAAAAAGCTGAGGTAAAAGCAACAATTAGCACTAAACCCATTATTATAAAATAAATAGGTCTAATTCTAGATTTTGATTGATTTTCTTTCACATTACTCTCCATGAATTTCCACCCCACTTAACATAGCTTCCCGTACAGAATCCTTTTTTAAAAGTACTATATCTACCCGTCTGTTTTGTTGCCGAGCAGCTTCATTAATATTAGGAACAAGAGGATGATATTCCCCATAGCCCACTGCCGATAATTGTTGGGGGTTTAAATCTTGTTCAATTAATAATCTTAAAACATTAGTCGCACGGGCAGTAGAAAGTTCCCAGTTAGAAGGAAACTGAGGAGTATTAAT
>JAAZJU010000160.1 GCA_012800195.1 Clostridia bacterium | reverse complement strand
TTTAAAAAGAACCAGTGTAGGAATACTCATTACGCCATATTGTTGAGCCAATTTACCTTGCTCATCAACATTTAATTTTGCTACCTTAGCTTTACCCACAAAATCATTGGCCAACTCTTCAATTACAGGAGCAATCATCCTACAAGGGCCACACCATGCTGCCCAAAAGTCCACCAATACTGGTTCCGTTGCATTTAATACTTCCTCTTGAAAATTAGCTTCAGTTAAAATAACTACATTTGACATAATATCCTCCTAATTATATGTATTAATCTGCTTAAATGTATATTACCCAATTTTCTTAATAATAAAAAGCTAAATAAGCAATAAAAAATCGCAGCCAAATGGCTGCGATCTTTTACAACCCCAATATGTCGTAGTGCCAGCGTTTTGAACCTGCCTCGGCAGGTGGGTGCCCTCCTGATTACTTTATAAGTCCCGACTGGGCGTTTACTCCATAACCAGAGTTAGGCTCCCGCAGTGTTTGTGTTGGCTCAAAACTACCAGCTCATCCTACGAGCACCTCAGGGATTACCTTTTCTCTAGTTTTATGTTAACAAAAAACCTTGAAAATTTCAAGCTATAGACAACTTTATTTCTATCCTTTAATATCCAATTTGATGTGTAATTCTTTAAGTTGCTTATTGACAACTGATGAAGGAGCATTAGTCATCAGATCTGTTGCACTTTGAGTTTTGGGGAATGGAATAACATCTCTAATAGTATCTTTTCCAGCCATTAGCATAACCAAACGATCAATACCTAAAGCTATACCGCCATGGGGAGGTGTACCATATTCGAAAGCATTTAATAAAAATCCAAATTTTTCATTGGCTTCCTCGCTGGTTAAGCCTAACAATTTAAACATTTTTTCCTGTAGATCACGTTGGAAAATCCGAATGCTTCCTCCTCCTATTTCAATGCCATTTAATACCAGATCATAGGCTTGTGCTCTAATTTCTTCAGAGCCTTGTCCCATTAAGTCAATATCGTCCTCTACAGGAGAAGTGAAAGGATGATGCATAGCAAAGAAACGTTGTTCCTCTTCATCCCATTCTAAAAGGGGAAATTCTACAACCCACAAGAAATTAAGTTCGTCTTCATCAATTAAATTAAGTCTCTTGGCCAATTCCTGTCTTAAGTGTCCCAAACTTTCAGCCACTACTTTAGGTTTATCAGCTACAAATAATAACAAGTCACCAGGCTCTGCTTCTAACTTAGCCAAAATATTGTTTAATTGTTCCTCTGTAAAGAACTTTGCAATAGGTGATTTGATACCTTCTTCAGTTATATTTATATAAGCTAATCCTTTGGCTCCGTAAATAGCGACGAATTTTGTTAAATCATCAATATCTTTCCTGGAAAAATGGTTATATCCTTTGGCATTAATTCCCTTAACTTGTCCACCATTTTTTACAATTTCTGCAAATACTTTAAACTCACTATCTTTGACATATTCACTAATATCCTTCAATTCCATTCCAAACCTTAAATCTGGTTTATCGGAACCAAATCTATCCATGGCTTCTTTGTAAGTTAAACGAGGTAAAGGAGTTACAACTTCCTTGCCTAAGGTTTCTTTGAAAATATATTTCACCATTCCTTCGATAAGAGTTAAAATATCCTCTCTATCAATAAAAGACATTTCTAAATCTAGTTGAGTAAACTCTGGTTGTCTATCAGCTCTTAAATCCTCATCCCTAAAACAACGGGCGATTTGAAAATATTTTTCCATACCTGAGACCATTAATAGCTGTTTAAAAATTTGAGGTGATTGAGGTAGAGCATAAAAGCTACCCGGATTTACACGACTAGGTACTAAATAATCTCGTGCACCTTCAGGGGTACTCTTAGTTAAAATTGGAGTCTCTATTTCTAAGAAATCATGTTGATCTAAATAGTCTCTAATAGCTTTAATAGTCTTATGTCTGAGGATAATATTTTGTTGCATTTCGGGCCGTCTTAAGTCTAGATATCTATACTTTAAGCGTATGGTCTCATCAACCTCTACCTCATTGCTAATATAAAAGGGTGGAGTTTTAGCTTTGTTTAGAATAACCAATTGATTAACAACTACTTCAATTTCTCCAGTGGCTAAATTTTCGTTAACAGTGCCTTCAGGTCTTAACTCAACCTTACCTTTAATAGCAATAACAAACTCGGAGCGTATTGTTTCTGCTAGATGAAAAGCTTCAGTATTAATATCAGGACTAAACACAATCTGAACCAAGCCGGATCTATCCCGTAAATCAGCAAAAATTAATCCCCCATGGTCCCTCCGTTTTTGAACCCAACCCATTAAAACAACCTCTTGACCTAGTAAATCTTTATTAAGTACATTACAACTATGGGTGCGCTTTAATCCTTGAAAAGCTTTACTCATTCTTCGATTCTCCCCTCTAAATATGCCTCTAAATTATTTATTGAAATCTCAGTTTGTGCACTGGTTTTCATATCCCTTAAAATAACTTGTCCCTTACTAAGTTCTTCCTCGCCGATAATTACAACAAACTTAACCTGGAAACGATCGGCGGATTTTAGTTGGGCCTTTAAGCTTCTATCTAAATAATCTTTTTCAACCTTAAAGCCTTTTTTTCTAAGCTTTATAGCCAACTCAAAAGCTAAAGCCTGGGTCTTATTCCCCAGAGGAGCTATATAAATATCAGGGTTGCTTTCCTGTAAGCTAAAAAGTTTTTGTTGTTCCAAGATTAATAAAATTCTTTCCATACCTATAGCAAAACCTATTCCTGGTAAAGGTTGTCCTCCAACTTCTTCGATTAGGCCATTATAACGTCCGCCACCACAAATGGCACTCTGAGCCCCAATCCCTTTTACCAAAATTTCAAAGGCTGTATGAGTATAATAGTCTAGACCCCTCACTAATCTTGGATCCTCGGTATATTTGATACCGATAGTATCTAAATATTCTTTTACATCAGCAAAATGCGCCTGACATTCAGGGCAGGCAGAATCTTTAGTTGTGGGGGCATTTTTGCTTATTTCTTGACAAACCGGACTTTTACAATCCAAAATCCGAAGGGGATTTTTATGTAATCTTTTCTGACAGGTTTCACAAAGCTCATGCTCCCGTTTTTGAAAATAAGCAATTAACTCTTCCTTATGTTTACCCCTACAATCAGGGCAACCCACTGTATTTAGATGAACTTCCAAATCCCTGAGGCCAAGTCTAGCAAAGAAGTCACAAGCCAAGGCGATCACTTCAGCATCCACACTGGGATGGTGAGAACCAAACACCTCTATACCAAATTGATTAAATTGTCGATATCGTCCTGCCTGAGGTCGATCATACCTAAACATAGGGCCAATATAAAACAACTTTGTAGGTTGAGGATTTGCATAGAGTTTATTTTCTAAAAAAGCCCTTACTGTTGGAGCAGTGCCCTCTGGCCTTAGGGTTATATTCCTTTCCCCTCTATCAAAAAAGGAATACATCTCTTTTTCCACAATATCAGTGGCCTCGCCCACTCCTCTTAAGAATAGTTCCGTATGTTCAAAAATCGGCGTTCTAATTTCCTTAAAGCCATATTGTTCACTTATTTTACGGGCAAGCTCTTCAAGGTACTGCCATTTCTCCACCTGGCCTGGTAGAATATCATTGGTACCTCTAGGTCTAGTAGTTAACAACTATTTCACTCCTTTATTGCTTACTTTACACAAAAAAAACCTCGCCCAATAAAGCTTGGGACGAGATTTACCCGCGTTACCACCCAAATTGGACATTAAGCTACTTTTGTCCCCCTTGTATTGCATTTAACGGTGCCCCGGATGTTATTTCTACATCAAACTCCAAGGTGTCTTTCAATGATTTTTTTTAAAAACTGCTTCCAGTCCCTGACAGTTTCTCCCTGGTAAAAAAGAACCATTTACTTTCCTTTTCATAGTTTAATTTAGTATTTCATTATATTTCTTCCTAATTTTAGCTAAGGCCAGAAATTTTGTCAACTTTAGCTTGAATAATTTCTGCAATTCTCTGATTATACAGTAAAATATCTTTGGGATTATAAATACTTTCTAAGGTCCAATCCAGGGGATTAACGACCTTAGTACAAGCCCCTACTCCTAATCCCCAGATAGTTTGTCTTTCTTCCATCATCTGAATATTGTATATGGAAGGTAAACCGGGGAGGCTATAGCCTATGTTTTCTAAATTGGCGGTAATTTGTTTTTGTCTATATAGATAATAGGGGATATAACCTTCGTTCTTACACCAAATTTCCTTGAGATCATTCATTTTCGTAACTATTTCATCCTGAGTTAAATCCTTATCCTGGAGTTGAGCTCCTCTTTTTATACTCAAAGCATGGAAGGTAACATTCTCAGGCCTTAAATTTTTAATTTCTTCTAAAGTATAAGCAAAATGCTCAATATTTTCTCCTGGCAAACCTAAAATTAGATCCATATTAATTACTTTAAAACCTATTTTTCTTGCCATTTCTACCTTGTTTATCACATCTTCGGTGGTATGAGCTCGTCCAATGTTTATAAGGGTAGGTGCCCACATAGTTTGAGGATTAATGCTTATCCTATCTACCGCTCCGTACTTTAAAGCCCATAATTTATCTTCAGTAATAGTATCAGGTCGACCGGCTTCTACAGTGAATTCCCTAGTCTTATTAGTCCTTAGGGAAGAATTAATTGCGTCTAGGAGAACTGTCAGCTGTTGACTATCTAATGAGGTAGGAGTCCCTCCTCCCACATAAATTGTCTCAACATCTATGCCTTTCTCTTTTAGAGCCTCACCAACCTTGAAAATTTCCATTTTTAAAGCTTGGAGATAATTATCTACTTCTTTTTCCCATCTGCCAATACTAAAGGCAGGAAAGGAGCAGTAATAGCATCTAGTGGGACAAAAGGGAATACTAATATAAATGCTAGCAGTTTTTGAACTGTCCTCTGGACTTAATAAGAACTGTCTTTGTAATGTTGTGATCTCCAATAGATTTTTAATCTTTGTAACATCTACTAAATAATTTTCTCTGAGGATTCGCTCAATTTCTAGCCCTTGGTACCCCTGGTCCCATAAGCGATGAACAATCTTAGTTGGTCTAATCCCAGTCAAAATACCCCAAGGACTCCCTGAAACTTGCAATAAATTCTTTAAAATATGATATACTGCCAATTTAATAGTTCTTTTAATTTCATTTGTTTCATTTATCTTTATTGCTGCACTATAGCTATCTTGAGTCCTATTATCAGCTATGAGACTTACCCTCAGATTTTCCCCGCTAATTTCAATATCTAAGGAATAATGGCTCAATCCTTCTCCCATTAATTGATGCCAAGTTAGCTTCGGCAAAAAAATTCGGCTAACATCAAAAACCACCTTAGCATACTTTTTACTCTTCTCAGTTAAAGAAATAATCATTATTATCCCTACTATTATCTTAAAAATGGATTGATTCTTTTCTCTTGGGCTATAGTTGTCGCTGGACCATGTCCAGGATATACGACCACATCATCGGGTAGAGTTAATAGTTTTTCCTTAATGCTCTTGATTATTGTTGGATAACTTCCCCCAGGTAAATCAGTTCTCCCTATAGAGCCTAAAAACAAAGTATCCCCGGTGAAACAAGCTTTTTTCTCTTTATTATATAAAGAGATGCCTCCTAAAGTATGACCAGGAGTATGGATAACTTGGAAGTTTAGTTCCCCTATCTGAATGCTATCACCATCTTTTAATAATTTATCTGCCTTTGGTTGTTTACTATCCCGTCCCATAAAGGTGGAAAGATTCTTAGTAGGGTTTTCCAACATATGAGCATCTTCGCTATGAATGAGTATTAACGCTCCCGTCCCTTCCTTAACTTCTTTGACAGCTCCTATATGATCATGATGACCATGAGTATTAACTATGTATTTTACATTAATATTATTTTTAGCAATGATCTCTAGAATCCTCGTTCCTTCGGCTCCAGGATCAATTACCATGGCTTCCTTTGTTTTAGCACAACTTACTAAATAACAATTGCCTTCAATCATTCCAACCGGTAATCCTATAATTTGCATCATCAAACCCTCCTAAAAATCTTTTATCTTACTATCCAAAATAATAGTTACTGGACCATTATTAACTAGCTCTACATCCATATGAGCCTGAAAAACACCAGTAGCCACTTTAATTCCCAGCTCTCTTAAATAATTATTAAATTCTAGATAAAGATTATTAGCCATTTCAGGAGGAGCAGCATTGGTAAAGCTGGGTCTCCGTCCTTTCCGACAATCAGCATACAGGGTAAATTGTGATACTGATAAAATTTCGCCTTGGATATCTACTAAGGATAAATTAAGCTTACCCTGTTCATCTTCAAAAATTCTTAAATTTATTATTTTTTCCGCTAAATATTTAATATCTTCTAAGGTATCTTCATGAGTAACCCCTAGAAGAACAACAAAACCCTGGTTAATTGATCCTACAATATTATTATCAACTGTGACCTTTGCTTTTTTAACCCTTTGAATAACTGCCCGCACCCTATCCTCTCCTTAATCTTAAGTAATTTATCACGGATTATTCTATCTACATTCCTAAATAGTTTATTTAATAACATCAATAGGGGATACGAAAATCCCCTATTGATTTTGTTTCACTTTATTAGGAGTAACCCGATGAACATCCACCACTTCTTGGATTTTTTTGATCTTTTCAATTATAGTTGTTAATTGTTCTAAGTTATTAATTTCAGCCATGATCGATATGATGGCATTATTGTTCTTTTTAATTCGAGCATTAATAGTATTAATGTGAATTTTAGCATCATTAAAGAGCATCATGATTTCTGCCGTCAATTTAGGTCTATCAAAGGCAGTAATTTCTATTTGTACTTGAAAATTAGTTTGGTCTGCTTCATCCCAAGCTGCTTCTAACAATCTTTCTTTTTCCTCTTCCAAGTAGATCTTAACATTGGGGCAATCATTACGATGAATAGAAACTCCCCGCCCTCTAGTAATATATCCGATAATTCGATCTCCTGGTAAGGGATTACAACAACGGGCAAAGCGAACCATAACATCATCTATTCCCTTAACCCTAACCCCGTGAGATTTAGTTTTTTTCTCCTTGAAGGATTTTATCTCCTTCTGGACGGGCTTTTTAATTTCCTCGATAACTGGCTGAGATTGCTTTTTCCCATATTCCTCCCGGAGTTTTATTACCAATTGAGACGGGGTAATTACCCCGTCGCCAATTCCAATTAATAGATCCTCAGAATTACTAAAGCCTATCTTCTTACAAACATTATTTATCCGTTCTCCTTTGGTATAATACGAAACATCCATCCCCTGCTTCTTAAGTTCCTTCTCTAAAGCTTCTTTTCCCTTAGCATAATTTTCATCCCGTTTTTCCCTGCGGTACCATTGTCTTATTCTGTTTTTAGCTTGAGAACTCATGACTATTTTTAACCAATCTCTACTAGGTCCATTGGCTTGTTTAGAAGTAAGTATTTCTACTATGTCGCCAGTTTTCAATTGATAATCTAGAGGTACAATCCTATTATTGACTTTACTACCAATACATCTATGTCCTACTTCCGTATGCACCTTATAGGCAAAATCAATGGGGGTGGACCCTTTGGGAAGTTCAAAAACATCACCTTTGGGAGAAAACACAAAAACCACATCGGAAAATAAATCAATTTTTAAAGTTTCCATAAACTCTTTGGAATCTTCCAATTCGTTTTGCAATTCTTTAATCTCTTCCAACCAAGTTAGCTTTTGACTTAAAGAACTTTGCTGCTTATTTTCCTCTTTATATAGCCAATGGGCAGCAATACCATATTCTGCAGTTCGATGCATATCCCAAGTTCTAATTTGAATTTCAAAGGGCTCCCCTTGTGGGCCAATGACTGTTGTATGCAAGGATTGGTACATATTAGGTTTAGGCATAGCAATAAAATCTTTGAACCTTCCAGGAATAGGTTTCCATAAGGTGTGAATTATTCCTAAAATTGCGTAACAATCCCGAACATTGTCAACAATTATTCTAACAGCAATTAAGTCATAAATTTCACTAAGATCTTTATGCTTTTTTTCCATTTTATTATAGATACTATAGAAATGTTTAGGCCGTCCGCTAATATTTGCTTTAAAATTAGCTTTAGATATTTCCTTGTTTAGAATATCAATAACTTCATTGATATACTCTTCCCGCTCCTTGCGCTTCATTGAAATTTGTTCAACCAAACTATAATATTTTTTTGGTTCTAAATAACGGAAGGATAAATCCTCCAATTCCCATTTGAATTTAGATATACCCAATCTATGAGCTAAAGGAGCAAAAATTTCCAAGGTTTCTCGAGCTATTTCCCTTTGTTTCCAGAAATCATGATACTTAAGAGTCCGCATATTATGCAATCGATCGGCAAGTTTAATCAACACCACTCTAATATCCTTGGCCATAGCTAAAAACATTTTCCGATAGCTTTCCAATTGTCTTTCTTCTTTAGTATAATACTCTATTCTGCTTAACTTAGTAACGCCATCAACCAAATGGGCTATTTCCTCACCAAATTCCTCTTTAATTCCTTCAAGAGTGATTTGGGTATCCTCAACCACATCATGTAATAACCCAGCGGATATAGTTTTTTCATCTAAATTCAATTTTGCCAAAATATCGGCAACTGCTAAAGGATGAGTAATATAAGGTTCACCAGAATTACGTTTCTGACTAGCATGATATTTTTCAGCTAATTTATATGCCTTTTCAATTATTTCTGTATTTGCTTCTGGGTTAGTTTCTTTTATTTGAGCTAATAATTCTTCTATGGTCATTTACCTTACCTCCTTTAACAGTAATATTTTGGACAAGAACTTAATATTTTAGTGGATAGATAGGTCTCTTAATTATCTCTTCCAAGGGTCGAGGATCCTTTAGATAAGCCAGAGACAAAAATTCCTCATAAAGAGAATTTTCATCCATTCCTTCCACATAACGAATGGAATCCTTTAAATCGACCTTTTTTGCGTTAAAATTCATCCATATTAAACGTTTGTTACCATTTACTTCCTTCTCAATAAGATTTAAATCATCTAAAATACCCAACCAGTGACTTACAGTCTTATCCATCACCCCTGGTATTTTATAGACCTTAGCCCATTCTGCAATTTCCTTATTGGAAAAAGTAATGGGATGATTTTTTTCTGCTATTTTCTTTAGCATTAGATAGAATTTACCCATTTGTTCTCTATTAGGTGCTAATCCAGCTAAGATAAGCTCATTGAGATCTTTATCCTTTTTACCATAGATTAAGTGAATTTTTGCTGGTTGGCCGTTACGCCCTGCTCGACCTGCTAACTGATTATATTCACTTGTGGAAAAGCTCAAGTGATAAATCACCACATTTTGAATATCGGGAATATCTATTCCTTCCCCAAAGGCACTGGTTGTTACTATTAGTTGTAGACCACCTTCGCGAAACAAATATTCAACACCTAATCTATCCTCACTACTTAAACCACCATGATAATATCCTATACATTCTTTATAAAAGGGCATATCTCTTCTTAAATCTGCCGCCAAAGAATAAGCAACCTTCCGACTATTAACATAAACGACAATTCTTTCTCCAGTAGTTAACAATTTTTTTATATACCCAATTTTATCATTACAAAATCTAGAGTCAATTAATTGTAAGTTTTCTCGCACATGTTTATCAATAATTAGCTTTTCAATCCCTAGTTTCCTAATAATTTGCTCACTAACCTCATCATTAGCAGTGGCAGTAACAGCTAAAACCCTAGGATTACCTAGATAACTTATAGTTTGAGGCAGTTGCTTATAGCCACTCCTCCTAGAAACAAGATGATGACATTCGTCTATAACCAAGAGGCCTAATTTATCTCTAATTAATCCAAATTTTTCCCTATTACAACTGAGAAATTCTGGGGTAGTCAGTACTATATCAATTTGACCTTCTTTCAGTTGAGTAAAAAATTCTAGCCTTTCTTCCCTTTCCAGTGATCCTGTTCCTTTATAAACCGTAAGACCTAGGGGAGCAAATTTACTTTTTAGGGTTAAATATTGATCATTAACTAAAGCTCGTAAAGGATAGACGATAATACTTACCCTTCGTTGAGTTAATGCCAAAAAAGCGGACCTAGTCTGAAATACAGCGGATTTTCCTCGCCCTGTACCAAAAATAGCCAAAGTATTATATCCTGCTTCTAAGCTCGCAATTGCCTCCAATTGCTTAGGACGATAATCATTACTTCCGATAAGGCATTCTTTAATATGAGCCTTAATTTCCAAAGGAGAAAGTTGAGAAAATTTTTCTCTCTTTACCCTTAACTGAGCCAAACTTTGTTCATTATCAACTGAAACCTTTTTAATAAATAAATTTACACCATAGTTTTTTTCATTTTGTCCACCAGTAACTTGAGAAACTCTCCCTGTGTATTCTATACCCTCATCTAGGCTTTTACTAAGATGATGGGCTAATTCCTTTTTTAAATACCCTATTTTTAAGGTGTCCACATAAACAGCAATAGCAAAAGGATCAAAGGTGTTTTCTGGCTCCCGAATTAAATTTACTTTTGCACCTTCTACCAAGTTTTTTATAAAATCTTGCCTTTCTTCAAAGGTCACACCTACAATCTTTGTATAAAAACTATCCTTTTCATTGATATCTCGATAGGGATCATCATGTAAATATTTTTCTCCCTCGATAAACAACCTGTCTAAAAAGCCCACAGTTTTTTGAGGATTATCTGCTTCCTTATAAGGTTTTAAATCTTTAAGAATTAACTGTAACTCGGTTTTTCCTTGCCAATGATTCTTATCAAGGGCAAAAGCTAAATCTACTGGTTCTTGAGAGGCAACAATCTCTAAATGAGAAGCTAAGTTAAAACCTATGCCATCCCAATAGGAATCTCCAGCCTTAACTCTTAGTTTTAGATGTTTCCCACCATTACCCACCTGTCGATAATCTTTTATCTCCCCTCTTCTATAAGCCAGGAGAGGTTCTGGATTAGAAGCTCCAAAAGGTTCCAACTGAGAGATTTCCTCTAATAGCTGAAAATTAACCTCTTCTAAATTTATTTCTCCATCTAATAAGATAGCTGGAATTAAATCTTCTTCTTTTAAGATACTACTAGCTAGCCTGTTGATTTTTGTTCGAAAAGCAGCCAAGTTTTCTGGAGTTAAACTAAGCCCTGCCGCTTGACTATGTCCTCCAAAGTTTTCTAAAAGATTTTGACAGTGACTTAATGCTTCATAAAGATGAAAGCCTGGGATACTCCGGCCCGAGCCTTTGAGAACTCCATTAGCTATGGTTAATAAAATAGTAGGACGATAATATTTTTCCACTAAACGAGAGGCAACAATACCAATTACCCCAGGATGCCAATCAGGGGACATGAGAATAATACACTGTTCCTTATCTAAATCCATGTTTTCAACCATATGAATTGCATCTTGGGTAATTTTGGCTTCTATACTTTGTCTGTTTTGATTTTCACTATTTAATTTAAGAGCAATTTCCTCTGCCTCTTTCTCCTGTTGAGACAAGAGTAGTTGAACTCCTAAGCCAGGATTACCAATACGGCCAGAAGCATTTAAGCGAGGAGCTAGTCCAAAGCCTACCTGCCCAGCAGCAATAGTTTGTAGATTTATTTTACTCACTTCACATAATTTGTTAATACCTAACCTTTTGCCCTTAGCCATCTCTACTAAACCATACTTAACTAGAATTCTATTTTCTCCCTTTAAGGGTACAATATCAGCTATTGTCCCTAAAGCTACTAAGTCTAGAAATTCAAAGGCTTTTTTTCTTCCTAAAGAACTTCCTAAAATATCTTCTAACAAACCTTGAACTAATTTAAAGGCTACTCCTACTCCAGCAAGACCCTGCCAGTTTACTTCTTTTTTTTCTAAAGTGGGGTTAATTACAATACAAGGGGGCAACTCCTCTGACGGCAAATGATGATCGGTAACAATAAATTCTAGGCCTAATTCCTGACCCTTTGATATTTCTAGGTGAGAAGCAATGCCACAATCCACAGTAATAACTAAATCAACCTTTTCTGTTGCTAGTTGCTGTAAGGCAGCAAGATTTAATCCGTAACCTTCTTCTAATCTATCAGGTATATAAAAATCTACTCTAGCCCCTAGTATTTTTAAAGTCTCCACTAGTAATGATGTACCGGCGATACCATCCACATCATAGTCACCATAAATAACAATTTTTTCTTTATCATGAATAGCTTTTCTTACCCTTTCTATGGCAGGCCTAACCCCAGCAATTTCGAAAGGTGAAGTTAAGTTATCAAGATTGCCCTTTAGGAAATACTCTGCCTTCTCTAGATCCTCAAGGCCACGGTTAATTAATAATTGGGCTAAAACTTTAGAAATTCCCATTTCCTTAGCTAGATACTCTGTTTTGTCTTTGTTTTTTTCCCTTATCTGCCAAATTTTCCTTAATGCCACAATATTGCCTCCAATCAAAAAGCAGCCAAGCATGCTTTCTATTGCTCAGACTGCTCTCCACTCACCAGAATCTGTTCTTGTTCATCCATATTTTCTTTTTCCTGTTCCACTTCTAGTTCACTTATCTTCTTTTCTAATTCCATAATCTTTGCATTCAATTTATTGTTGGTAGATGTTAGTTCTTTTTGTTTTCTTAAGAAACCAAGACTTTTAAAGGCACCAAGTAAAAACATAGTTAATGCTCCAATGGCTACACTGCCTAAAATTAATAGTACTAAGGAAACAGGCCTTTCCCAAAATAAAAAGCTAATGGTCACTACAGCTGTATTTTGGATAGCAAAGGTAGCTATCAAAAGAGAAAATAATAAGGCCAAAATAAGATATATTTGCATTCTTAGCACCTATCCTTCTATTAAAATAGATATTTAATATTTATTCGCCTAATTCTTATAGTTTTCCTTCTTACTTCCTTAATTGCTTCCCTAAAAGAACCTAGAAATAAAAGAGACTGCTCTTTTAAAAGAGCAGCCTTAATAATTAGTAGGCATTTGCTTTGATGTTTTTGTTTTTTTTGCTAAACTTTTTTAATTCTAACCAAAGTGGACTAGCGATAAGTATTGAAGAATATGCGCCACTAGTTACACCAATAATCAAAGCTAGGGTAAAATTTGCTGTAGTCTCTCCCCCTAGAAAGTAAAGGGGCACTAAAACAAATAATACAGTCAAGGTAGTATTAATTGAACGAGCTAAAGTTTGAGTAATGCTATTATTCACTACTATCTCAATGGCTTCCTTTTTGGTCTTAGTAAGGTTTTCTCTAATCCTATCGAAAATAACTATGGTAGCATTAATTGAGTATCCTAAAATAGTTAAAATTGCTGCAATAAAAACGCTGTTTACTTCAATCTGAAATATGGAAAAGATCCCCATGGTTATTAGCACATCATGGAGTAAAGCTGTTATGGCTGCCATAGCAAACTTAAATTCAAATCTAATTGTAATATATAAAATCATCAATACAATAGCTATACTAAGGGAAATCACTGCATTCCGTCTTAATTCACTACCTATACTAGGCCCTACCTGCTCATTCCTCAGAATTTCAAAAGAACCTAATTCTTTTTCTAAAGTTTTTAAAACTTGCTGTTCCAATTCTTGATCCAATATCTTAGTTTTGACAATAAAAACATTGTTTTCTGAAGGTTGCACTTGGCTGTCTGCCAAATTATTTATTGCTAAGCTTTCCCGTAATTTTTCTTGAGTAACTTCTTTTTGAAATGCAAGTTGATATAAATTACCACCAGCAAAATCTATACCAAAGTTTAAACCCTGAAGCACTAAAGAGATTAAACCTGGAACAATTACTAATAAGGATATAAAAAACCAAATTTTTCTTTTCCCTGCAAAGTCCATTTTTTTATCTCCTTTCTACGCTCCATAGAGTTTTGTATTTTTAACTACATTGGAAAGAGCTAGTTGTTTTAAGATAAAACGGGTAAAAAGTATTGCTGTTAACATGCTAATTACAATACCTATGCTTAAAGTTACAGCAAAACCTCGAATAGCACCTGTACCAAAGTACATTAAGACCACTGTAGCAATTAAAGTAGTGACATTGGCATCTAAAATAGAAACAAAAGCCCTTGAAAATCCAGCATCAATAGATGCTCGTAAGCTTTTACCATTTTTCAATTCTTCCTTAATTCTTTCATAAATAATAATATTGGCATCAACTGCTATACCAATGGATAATAGGAAACCAGCAATACCAGGCAAAGTAATAGTAGCCTTGATTAAAACTAAACTGCCCCAAAGTAGTACAGCATAGAGAATTAAGGATAACACGGCAACTAATCCAGGAACACGATAATAAATAATCATAAAGGCAAATAACAAACCTATTCCTAGTATTGCCGCCTCTTGACTTTTAACAATGGAATCTAGCCCCAAGGTTGGACCTACTGTTCTTTTTTCAATTATCTTCAATTCAACAGGCAGTGCACCAGATCTAAGTAAAAGGGCTTGATTACGAGCATCATCTAAAGTTGCAAATCCCCCAGAAATCTGAGCTTGTCCATTGGGAATAGCCTCATTTACAGTGGGAGCCCCGATTAATTGGTTGTCCAAAAAAATAGCAATTACCCGATTAGGGTCTTGTGTATTAGGGTACTTTTCAACTAAATCTTTGGTAGCTTCAGCAAATTTTTTTGCTCCTTCTTCGTTGAATTGTAGTCCCACATAGTATTTATTTTGAGGTAAAGCTTCATTAGGATTCATAGCTTCTTTAGCATCCTTTAAATCCTTACCAGTAACCACAGTTTCCAAGGTGTCTGCCCTTTTAAATTCTAATAAAGCTGTCTTACCGATTAAAGTAATCGCCTCATCAGGATTATCCACGCCAGGTAACTCTACAAGAATTCGGTTTGCACCTTCCCGGCGGATATCTGGTTCCGCTACTCCCAAACCATCAATCCGGTTACTAATAATAGCAACAGCCCGTTCTAAATCATCATCAGAAGATCCGGTAGGAGCTTCCAAACGTACCTGAACTCCACCCCTTAAGTCTAAGCCTAATCTAGCATTATCTTTTAAAGGATCAAATGCTACATATGTTAAACTAAAGGTTAAAATTGTAATCAACATCACTATGACAAATCTTCCCCTGCCCATTGTTCCTCCTCCAATCTATTTGTCCACCTAAACATTATATACCTGCGCAAATTATTTTGCAATTTATAACTATCTATCAAAAAAAGGATCTGAATAAATCAAATCCTTTTGCGAGTTTTTTATTTTTCTGTTGACTCCTCTTCTATTTCACCATCTTCTTCTATTTCTTCGTCTTCATTTATTTCTTCATCTTCTTCCTCAATTACATGACCAACAGCAGTCCTTAAGATAGTAATTTCAACATTTTCTGCAATTTCTATTACTAAATTATCTTCTCTAAGAGCTTTAATAATTCCTTGAATACCTCCAATAGTTACAATTTTATCATTAACTTGCAAGCTATCGAGCATTGATTTCCTTTTTTGTTGTTGCTTCTGCTGGGGTCTAATCATCATAAAGTATATTAACCCAAAAAAAGCTATTAACAGAACTATATTATCCATTATTTACCTCCTTGAATTAGTATATATGTATTTTTCGCTATAAAGATCACTATTCCTTTTTAAACTTCACCATAATGTTCATAAAATTCTTCTTTAAACTCTAAAAACCTATCTTCTAAAATAGCCTCCCTAATTTCTTTAACCAAAGTTAATAAAAAGTGCAAATTATGGATACTAGTTAATCTTAAACCTAAAATTTCATCAGCCTTTAATAAATGTCGAATATAGGCCCGTGAATAGTTACGACAAGTATAACAGCTACATTCTGAATCCAATGGTCTAAAATCTCTTGCATATTTTGCATTACGAATTACAATTTTACCCCTTTTGCTCATTACAGTACCATTTCTGGCAATTCGTGTAGGTAAGACACAGTCAAACATATCTACCCCCCGCATAATTCCTTCTACCACATTATCGGGAGCTCCTACCCCCATAAGATATCTAGGCTTATCCTTAGGTATCAAAGGTACCGTATAGTCCAACATCTCGTACATCAGTTCCTTAGGCTCCCCTACACTTAAGCCTCCAATACCATATCCCGGGAAGTCCAAAGAAATAATTTCTCTGGCACTTTGTTCCCTTAATTCTCGATACATACCTCCTTGAATAATTCCAAATAGAGCTTGGTCTTCCCTTTGGTGAGCTTTTTTGCATCTTTCTGCCCAACGAGTTGTTCTTTCCAAGGAATCTTTAGCATATTCAAAAGAACAAGGATAGGGCGCACATTCATCAAAGGCCATTATAATATCAGCACCTAAAGCGTTCTCAATTTCTATGACCTTTTCTGGAGTAAAGAGATGTTTTGACCCATCGAGATGAGAACGGAACTCTACTCCCTCTTCCTTGATTGTTCGGAAATCCCCCAAGCTAAAGACCTGAAAACCACCACTGTCAGTTAGAATGGGTTTATCCCAATTCATAAACTTATGTAGTCCCCCCGCCTCTTGCACTAAATCATGTCCAGGTCTTAAATATAAGTGGTAGGTGTTACTTAGAATTATTTGAGCCCCTAAATCCTCCAGTTCTTCTGGGCTTAGTGATTTTACTGTTGCTTGAGTACCCACAGGCATGAAAATGGGAGTTTCAATAATACCATGGGGTGTATGTAGTTTGCCAACTCTTGCTTTCGTATCTTTACATTCTTTAATCAATTCAAATTTAAAGCTCAAAAGAAAACCTCCTATATAATTAACATTGCATCCCCAAAGCTAAAAAAACGATACTTTTCTTCAATAGCTTCATGGTATGCTTTTAGAATCTTCTCTTTTCCCGCTAGGGCACTTACCAACATAATTAAGGTTGATTTTGGTAAATGAAAATTGGTAATAAGACCATCTATGACCTTATAATCATAACCCGGATAGATAAAAATATCGGTCCAACCTTGGCCAGCTTTTATTTCGCCATCCTGAAAGGCACTTTCCAAGGTGCGAGTAGATGTAGTTCCTACCGCAATAATTCTTCTCCCCTCAGAGATTGCCTTATTTAATCTTTGAGCTGCCTGGGGACTAATCTCATAGAATTCTGGGTGCATCTGATGTTCTGTAATATTTTCTACTTTTACTGGGCGAAAAGTACCTAACCCAACATGAAGTAGTATATCTATGATTTCTACCCCCTGCTCTGTTAATTCCCTTAATAGTCTGGGAGTGAAATGAAGCCCAGCTGTTGGGGCAGCAGCCGAACCTTGGTACTTACTATATACAGTTTGATATCTTTCCTTATCTTCTAAAGTGGCATGAATATAGGGGGGTAAAGGCATTTGCCCTAATTGGTCTAAGATTTCATTAAAAATACCTTGATAAGTAAACTTTATTATTCTTTCTCCACTAACAGTGTTTTCTAAAACCTCTCCTATTAAAAGGCCTTCACCAAAAACAATTTTCGCTCCTGGCTTTACCTTCTTTCCTGGCTTAACTAAAGTTTCCCAACAATCCTTTTCTCCCGTAGGATTTAAAAGCACTACTTCAATTTTAGCCCCTGTTTGGTCCTTTACTCCAAAAAGACGGGCGGGAATAACCCGGGTATTATTAATTACCAATACATCTCCTGCTTTTAAAAACTTAGGAAGATCAGTAAAATATTTGTGGTCAATAGTACCCGTTTCCTTAGCTAAAACCAATAACCTGGAACTATCTCGTTCCTTTAGGGGATATTGGGCTATAAGTTCTTCTGGTAAGAAAAAATCAAAATCCTCTACTTTCATTTTTTCTCCTTTATTTGCCATTTATTTATTACATACAGGTATTATTATACCCCAGTTAAATAAAAAAGAAATACACCTTTTCAAATCCAGAAAAGGTGTATCATACTTATCTCGCTAACCAGCCTCCGTCA
>JAAZJU010000159.1 GCA_012800195.1 Clostridia bacterium | reverse complement strand
TAAATTTTGTTCTACAGTTCTACGGTTCTACAGAAAATCCGATTTGTCTGACAAGCAATCTCTTTTGTTAGACATATCTGACAAATAAGCTTACTGGTGAGGTTTTTCTGTGGCACGGCGGCACATCAAGGAATATTCACTTGCATCGTGACACTGTAGCACTACCCACTTGACATTCTGGAGGTTAACGATGGAACTAGTTACCGTCTTTATCATAGCTTTTATCTTAGGGATAGATGCCTTCTCCCTTTCCATCGGGATAGGCTTATGTGGAATTAGACCAAGACAAATATATACTGTATCAGCTACCGTGGCTCTTTTTCATGTAATAATGCCCCTTCTTGGTCTCTATGTAGGCAAAACCCTGGGTACATTTATCGGACCCATTGCCAGTAAGCTAGGGGCTATGGTATTAATTTTGATCGGAGCCTATTATTTATATGAGCATTTTACCAGTAAAGGGAAAAGCTGTGATACTGATTTTGATTGTTCCATAGTAAGTACACCCCTGGGACTATTTTTAATGGCTGGTAGTGTTTCCTTAGATGCTCTGGCAGTAGGTTTTGGCTTAGGAACCATCGGGGTAGATTTAATTGTAACTGTACTAATTATGGGTCTCGTAGCAGGCCTGATGACATTTACCGGCTTAAGCTTAGGTGAAAAAATTAATCTTTCTGTAGGTGAAATAGCAGAATTTATAGGAGGAGTAATTTTAGTACTTATTGGCATTTATCTTTATTTTTGGTAGTTATTAAATAAATTTAGATTGATAGGGGGATTATATGGGGAAAAATATTCTCTTTGTCTGTACTGGTAATACTTGCCGCAGTAGCATGGCCCAGGCTATAGCGTTTAAATTAATTGCAGAAAATATGGACAAGTATAAAAATTTATGGGTTGCCTCCGCAGGAACCTATGCTTTGGATGGGGGACTTGCCACTGAACAAGCCATTATTGTTAGTGAAGAAGCAGGTATAGACTTAAAAGCTCATCGGACTCGAGCTCTTACTTTAGAATTAATAGAGGCCGCTGATATTATTCTGACCATGACTAATCGCCATAAAGAACATATTTTGCAGTTAGCACCAGAAGCGGAAGGAAAAGTTTTTCTCTTAAAGGAATATAGTAGTGGCGAAAATCTGGATATAATGGATCCTTTTGGAGGGCCTGTTGAGGTCTATAGGGCCTGTTTCCAAGAATTATACCAGGATATTGCCAAAGCTCTTGAAAAAATGGTTAAAGAAACCAATGAAAAAAGTTAGGAGTTGAGATTATGAAAATCGCCTTGGGTTCTGATCATGGTGGATTTCAATTAAAGGAAGAGATTAAAAAGTTTTTAGATTGTAAAGGCCTAGAGTATAAAGATTTTGGTACTTATAGTTGTGACTCCTGTGATTATCCTGATATCGCTCTACCAGTAGCTCAGTCTATAACGAAAGGTGAATATGATAGAGGTATTTTAGTTTGTGGGACAGGCATTGGCATTGGAATAGCTGCCAATAAAATTCCTGGCATTAGAGCTGCTCTTTGTCATGACACCTTTTCCGCCCGAGCTAGTCGGGAACATAATAATGCCAATATCTTAACCATGGGGGAAAGGGTGATTGGTAAGGGCCTAGCCTTGGATATAGTGGAGATTTGGCTGAATACAGAATTTTGTGGTGGGCGTCACCAAACAAGGATAGATAAAATAAGTGACATTGAAAAAGTGTGATGGCTTTGTAGTCTAGCTAATTAGTCAGTGTCACGATGAAAGCAATATTCCGGGATGTGTTATGATGAAAGCGAGCATACTGGGATGTGCCACCGTGCTACTGTTCCATTCAGAAAATCTAACCAGTAAGCTTTTCTGTCAGAAGCATCTAACAAGCAATCTTAGCGGTTAGATATATCTAACTAGGGAGATAACTTGTCAGATAATCACAGTATCTCTGTAGAACTGCTAGAACTGTAGCACTGTAGAACTGATTTTTTCTCGCCCACTTCGAGACTATCTAGTGATAGGATGTGAAGAAAAAATGATTAGTTTAGATGAAATCAGAGAAAATACTAAAACAGCTGTAGAAAGTTTATTAGAAATGGCCAATTTAGAACCTGGACAAGTCTTTGTTATTGGTTGTAGTACTAGCGAGATAGTGGGAAAACATATTGGCAAGGCCAGTAGTAAGGAAGTGGCTCATGCTATTCTTGATGGAGTACTGCCACTTTTGGAGGAAAAAGGGATCTACCTTGCCGCCCAATGTTGTGAACATTTAAATAGAGCCCTAGTTATTGAAAAAGAAGCGGCTCGCAAGTATGGCTGGGAGCAGGTCATAGCAGTACCCCATGAAAGAGCGGGGGGATCTTTAGCTACAGCTACCTATGAAAGGTTAAAAGATCCAATTCTGGTGGAACACATCCAAGCCCATGCTGGGATAGATATCGGAGATACCTTTATCGGTATGCATTTACGACCAGTAGTTGTTCCCGTAAGGCTAGCTATTACGGAAATCGGCAAAGCTCATTTAACCCTGGCTAAAACCCGCCCCAAGTTAATTGGAGGAGAGCGGGCTAAGTATTGCTAAGAAAAAATTCTAACTCTTATTTTATAAGTTAGGTAAGAGGGAATATTAGATATAAGATTTTAAAAAACAAGGAGATGATTAAAATGGATTATATTATTAAAGAACATGTTATGCCTGTAGATCCAGAACTTGCCCAAGCTATTTTTGCTGAGGAAGCTAGACAATTGAATAAGATAGAATTAATCGCTTCAGAAAACTTTGTTAGTAAAGGAGTTCTAGCGGCTCAAGGATCTATCTTGACCAACAAATATGCCGAAGGTTATCCTGGCAAAAGATATTATGGTGGTTGTGAACATGTAGATGTGGTCGAAAATCTAGCTAGAGATAGAGCTAAACAACTTTTTGGGGCCGAACATGCCAATGTACAACCACATTCAGGCTCTCAAGCTAATACCGCAGTTTATTTTGCCATGCTTAAGCCTGGAGACACTGTACTAGGTATGAACTTAAGCCATGGTGGCCATTTAACTCACGGTAGCCCCGTTAATCTCTCTGGTGTATATTTTAATTTCGAAGAATATGGAGTTTCTCAAGAGGACGAAAGAATAGATTATGAAGAATTAGCCCAAAAAGCCCAAGAGGTTAAGCCCAAAATGATTGTGGCCGGGGGTAGTGCTTATTCTCGGATTATAGATTTTGCTAAAATCAGAGAGATAGCTGATAGTGTGGGAGCTTACCTAATGGTAGATATGGCTCATATTGCAGGACTTGTTGCAGCTGGCTTACATCCTAATCCAGTTCCCCACGCTCATTTCGTGACCTCAACTACCCATAAAACCTTAAGAGGACCTAGAGGAGGCTTAATTCTTTGTAAAGAAGAATTTGCTAAAGCTATCGATAAGGCTATTTTCCCAGGTATCCAAGGTGGACCTCTTATGCATGTAATTGCGGCCAAAGCTGTAGCCTTCCAAGAAGCTTTACAACCGGAATTTAAGGATTATCAAAAGAGAATTATCGAAAATGCTCAAACATTAGCTACTGCTTTACAAGAAAAAGGATATAGAATAGTTTCTGGTGGTACTGATAATCATTTAATGCTTGTTGACTTAAGGAACAAAGGTTTAACCGGTAAAGATGCAGAAAAAATCCTTGATGATGCCGGAATTACTGTCAACAAAAATACTATCCCCTTTGAAACTGAAAGTCCTTTTGTAACCAGTGGTTTAAGAATCGGAACACCTGCGGTAACAACTAGGGGTATGAAAACAGCAGAAATGCAAGAGATTGCGGAAATTATTGATTTAGTGCTTACCCATAAAAAGGTGGACGAAGCTAAAGAAAGAGTACAAGCTCTAACTTCACGCTTCCCTTTATTTCAAAAATAACAACTAGTAACTAGCAACCACTAACTAAACAACAAATAACCCAAGGAGGGGTAAGAGATGTCTACAGTTCATGTTTTTGATCATCCATTAATTCAGCATAAAATAACCCATATCCGGGATATTAACACAGGCTCTAAGGAGTTTCGGGAACTAGTGGAGGAGGTTTCCATGCTCATGGCCTATGAAGTATGTAGAGATTTTCCTTTAGAAGAGGTGGAAATAGAAACTCCAATTACAAAAACAACTTGTTATAAAATTGCTGGCCGTAAGGTAGGGATTATCCCTATCTTGCGGGCTGGTTTAGGTATGGTAGGCGGATTTTTAAATTTAATTCCCACAGCCAAGGTAGGGCATATAGGTTTGTATCGTGACCCCGAAACCCTTGAGCCCGTGGAGTATTATTGTAAATTACCTTCCGATTTACATGAGCGGGATCTAATTGTTTGTGACCCTATGCTTGCCACTGGTGGCTCTGCTTCTGCAGCCATAGGATTCTTAAAGGATAGAAATGTTAAAAGCATTAAACTAATGTGTTTACTAGCTGCTCCCGAAGGCATTCAAAGGGTGCAAAAGGACCATCCTGATGTAGATATCTATGTAGCGGCCGTGGATGAAAAACTAAACGAGCATGGTTACATTGTCCCGGGTTTAGGGGATGCAGGAGATAGACTATTTGGAACAAAATAACGATAAATTGTTTGCTGGTTAACTAATTTGGGGGAGATAATATGCGTCCTGACTGGGAGCATTATTTTATGGAGATAACGGAAGTGGTAGCTAAGCGGTCCACTTGCTTAAGAAGGAATGTTGGTGCAATTCTAGTAAAGGATAAAAGAATACTGGCAACTGGTTATAATGGGGCCCCCCAGGGGATAGTCCACTGCGAAGTAACGGGCTGTCTAAGAGAAAAATATCAGGTACCTCCTGGGGAAAGACATGAATTATGCCGTGGACTCCATGCAGAACAAAATGCCATCATTCAAGCAGCAGTCCATGGAATTTCAATTAAAGGGAGTACCTTATATACTAACACCTACCCCTGTGTGATTTGTGCTAAGATGCTAATCAATGCGGGGATAGAGAGGATAGTTTATAAAGGAGACTACCCTGACGAACTGTCCAAGGCTATCCTAGAAGAAGCGGGCATTGCTATGGAGAAAATCTGAAGGTCAGCGGGCGAGAAAGACTTGGGCTACAGTTCTACGGAAACGAGACCTGTCTAGCAGGTAATCTCTCTTGTTAGACTTATCTGGCGAGCAAGCTTTTCTTGTTAGACCTATCTGGCAAGCAAGCTTTTCTTGTTAGACCTGTCTGACAAGCAAGCTTTTCCCGTTAGACATATCTGACAGGTAAACTCCTCTTGTTAGATTTTTCTGGGTCACAGTGTCACATCCCAGTATATTTACTTTCATCGTCACACATCAGG
>JAAZJU010000158.1 GCA_012800195.1 Clostridia bacterium | reverse complement strand
TTCTTAGATACCATCCCTACTCGCTGTAAAAGATTCATCACATCTCCCCGAGCAGTACCAAAGTACACAGGAGCACCTACAATCAGACCTTGGGCCTCCCTGATTTTATCAATAATATCATTTACTCCATCATTAAGGGCACATTTTCCCAATTCCTTACACTTGTAGCAACCAATACAGCCTTTAATATCCTTACCAGCCAGGGTTAATACTTCCGCTTCTAGGCCTGCATTTTCTATTTCTTCCTTACACCTTTCCATAACCACCCTAGTATTTCCCTTTAGCCTAGGGCTTCCCGATATCAAAATAACCTTTGCCAACTTATTCACACCTCCGATTATCTCTGTTCCTAAATAATATTAGAAATATTAACCAATATTACATTAATCTCAATAATCCTTTAATTAACACATCTCTACCCAAGAGATGCACTTCACAATACTTTGCTAGGGAATTAACAAAGCATTTGTTTTGAGTAAGTCCACCTGATAAATAGATTTTATGGGGCTTTTGGCAGAAATTATAGGTATTGTAGGCCATCCCATTAATAAATTTGGCTACTCCCAGCTGAGGACTTAAGCCTTTATTTATCTCATCAAAAATTTTTTCTATTCCTAAAAGGCCACAGGCTACAGGAACCATCTCCTCCGTAGGATTTAAAGTATCATAATCGATATTGTAGTAATTACCTAATAGTTCTAAGGTAAATCCTAAATTACCTCCGCAACTGGTGTTCCAGTCCAAATTATTGACCTGCCCCTTTTTAATCTGGACAAATTTTGTATCTCTGCTGCCAATATCTAAGACCACAAAGTCTTCCTCATCCACCAATGTTAAAGCTCCCTCAGCTAAGGCCACTAGTTCATTGATGTACTTATCACAATGGTGCTTAGTTGAATGGCCTGTGGCCAGTTGAAACCAACGGTCTTTTTTTAATATTAAGTCTTTGGTAGGTAAAATTTCCAAATCACCAGTATGAACATTATATATTTTAGAATAGGTGGTGCCACCATCACAAATTAGCATTGCCTGCCCTCCTATCATTGAGCCTAATAAAAGCCTGAAGTTTCGCTTCTGCGGAACCAGTTATATCATTATGACAATCAATATAAAGGCCACCATGTTTTTTTGCTAGATATCTAGCCATGACCTCTTTGTTACAGAAACTTTGGGTGAAAAATACCGTGGGAGCAGAATTTTCTATTTTCCATTCCCATTCAACCATTCCAGGGACCCCTAACTCAACCAGGCGGGTCCAACCTTGAATATGGGTATCCTCGGGAAAGTTATCTAAAAGATCTAAATCCCGTGGGGGGACCCCATGGAAATTAAAACGGGGTTCGCATTGGTTTTCTTCATAAAACTTTCGTTCTTCTTCGGTTAATGGTTCAAAGGTTAGCCTAGTAATTCTAGCTACCCTTTCTTTCAAGGGCCCTTTTGCGGTAGATATTAATAAGGGTCGTATAGGACAAGTGTTGAAATTAGAAGCATCTATCACGGGAATCCCTTCAGCAAGGAGAATATCCCTTACATTTCTGCCTTGGTCGCATTTGTCTGGCCCGGTAGTTCCAATATAAAGAGCTACTTTATTTTTTAAATGATAGATATTATCATAGATATCCTTAACAATATGACAACAAATCTTTGGAGTCATATCACTATCCACTGCCCCCAGATATACGTCTACATCTATAAAAGAACAACCCTGAGCTCTAAAAATATCCATGGTTTTTTGGTCTGGTTGACCCCAAAAGCCAATAAGCTGCCCTGAATTTTTCTCAGCCAATTTCTCCACTTGCTTATAATAAGCATCTAAATTGTGGATAAATTCGTGAATATTAAGCATTTTTTAACCTCCTATTTCCATCCCAACATATAAAAAACTGGGTACTAGGACCCAGCGTCGTCATTTGCAACTGAAATTAGCTACAGTTTTGGTAACGCAGGTCGCTGTCACTGCGATTATGATGTCATAAATAAGTTATCATTAAAATTAATTCTTTTCAAGGGCCAGAAAGATTTTAATCATTCTGCTGATAATCAATACCCAATAATTCATCTAATGTAACAAATTCATAGCCATCTTTTTGAAGCACATCAATTATCTCTGGTAGAGCCTCAACTGTACCTGAAAGATCTTCTCCTATTCCACCAGCAGAATGTTGTAGAATAATTGAACCTGGCAAAACATTTTCCAAAATATTTGTTTTAACTTCAGCTGCATCTAAACCTTTCCAATCAAGAGAATCAACATCCCAAGAAATTATAGCATATCCCTCCCCAGTAACTAGCTCTAAAGTTTCCCGATCAATTGAACCATAGGGAGGCCTAAAAAACTTAGGGTAATAGCAATTTAAATCCTTGATAATTCGGTCAGTTTTTTGAAGTTCTTCTAAAATCTTGTCTTGGGAAAGCTTTAATATATCAGGATGGCTCCAAGTGTGATTGGCAACCACATGACCCTCTACCACCATTCTACTAACTACCTCAGGAAAGATTTCAGCCCTTCTGCCAACTATAAAAAAAGTGGCCTGCACACCCTTTTTCTTTAAGATATCAAGAATTTGTACTGTATAGACATCATCTGGACCATCATCAAAGGATAAGGCTACTTTTTTCTCTTTCCGAGTTCCATTTCTTAAAAAGTCTTCAGGATACTCAGAAGCTAAGTCCACAATTTCCCTTTGAGGAAAACCTCTTTTTACCCTTTCTGGACCTCCTGCTAAATCAAATTTTTCTTGTTCTGCTCTTCCCCTTGGTTCATCAGAATTAAGTATCCAAATGCCAACAAAGATTATTAAACCTATAGCAATTATTCCTAGCAAATGTGACTTTTTCATTAGATTCACCTCGAAAATTATTGTGTCCAATAAATGTCTGAATAATCCTATTGCCCAATTAAATAATTACTGTTACAGTTTAAAAGAAAGATCAAACTGATTGAACTGGTAGAACTGTAGAACCGATATATGGAGGGTACTAATGAAAAAATACATTTTTTATTTGCTAATTATTGCACTTTTATTTCCTATACCAGTTATAGCTCAGGAGGATTTTGTTGATTCCACAGGAGAATTGCAAGAAGAATATGCCAAAGGAATAGTATTAGATGTACTTAGTGAAGAGTTAGATATGGAAATTGGCGCTGGTCTTATTTCTGATCAACAACTATTAGAGATTGAAATTACTTCAGGTCCTTTTCGTGGCCAAGTTTTTACCACAGAAAATGTAACTTCTGATAATCCAGCCTATGATTTATGGCTTTCTAAAGGAGATAAGGTTCTCCTTTATATTGAAGCTTTAGACGGAAAATTTATTAATGGTTATGTGATGGACTTTGCCCGAGATACTGTGCTTTATTTGTTAATCGCCCTATTTATCCTTAGTCTTTTAGTTATTGGTAGGATGCAAGGCTTTAAGGCTGTTTTTACCTTAGGATTTACCCTATTATTTATTGCTAAATTTATGTTGCCGATGTTATTTAAAGGTTATAACCCTGTTCTTCTAGCTCTATTGACAGGTGTAGTAGTTACTGCCTTTACTCTCTTAATTATTGGGGGCGTTACTAAAAAAAGTTTTGCCGCTATCATAGGTACAGGGGGAGGATTACTTATTGCAGCGGTTATCTCCATTATCGTGGGTAAAGTAACTAATTTAAGAGGTTTAAGTGGAGAAGAAGCTCAAATGTTACTCTATATACCCCAAGAAATTCAATTTGACTTCCAAGGCTTGTTATTTGCGGGGATAATGATTGGGGCTTTAGGGGCAGTAATGGATGTTAGTATTTCTATTGCCTCAGCTATGGAAGAAATCCGCACCGTTGCTCAAAGGTTAAGCTTTAAAGAGTTATTTAAATCTGGCATGAATGTAGGTAAAGATGTAATGGGTACCATGTCCAATACCCTAATTTTGGCCTATACCGGCACTTCCATACCCTTATTACTACTAATGATGGCTTATGAACAACCTTTTATAAAATTAATAAATATGGACTTCTTAGCTACTGAATTAGTTAGAGCCTTATCGGGAAGTATTGGTTTAATCTTAGCCATTCCTATTACGGCCTTTGTGGCAGCTATTCTTATGCGCCCTAAAGCTAAGGATACTCGGGATACTTTAGCCAATAAAGAAATTTCTTATTAAGCATAAAATCTGGTCAAAATGACCAGATTTTTTAATCTTGCTTTATCTAATTATTGCAGGCAAGCCAAGAATTTATCTTAAAACTTATATTTACAATTTAACTTTTATCTTTTTTTAACTTTTTAATCTTCTAATGATTTCGTCATTCATTATATCGTAACTATTCCACTCCTCACCTTCGGGGCTAAAATGTTGAGGAAAGGTGTGCTTAAACATCCACATCATGTACTGGAGCAGTTTTCTACTAGAAATCCCGGCTTCCTTTTCAAATTGTTCTTCTGTAATCGCAACAATATTATGAGCAGCTGGATTTCTTATTTTTTCTTCAACATTTCGCATTTCTTGAGCCTTTTTCAAAGCATCTACATTAGGACTTTGTCCATTAGGCCCACAATCAAAAGCAATCATAGGTAAGAGTGAGGCACAGGAAAGGTATGTATCCTTAAATCCTCCAAAGAAAATACTATCATAATGTTCTAATAATTCTTTTTCTTGTGCCAGCTTAGATCGGCTAAGCTTCCAATAATTTGACCCCTTAGGGCTTTCATAGCAATAATCCCTTTTAACCCTTCGTTTGCATTTTTCCTCTAAAAAACATTCAAAAAGATTTGTCAAAGCAGGTGAAATTCCACGAACAAAATCCATTAATTCCATATTCTTTTGTTGCAATTTCAATCGCAATAAATATTCAAAAAGCGCGATAACATTGCTAGATTTGATAGGGAATAAATCATAATTGGCTTTATTAGCTAAAACAGCAGCTTCTTTAAGTTCCATATTTCTTCTATGTTTTGCAGCTTCCAAAAGATCTAAAGCATCCTGAGAAACGAAATCTCCTACAGAATATAAAACATCTAAAGCCGCCTGATAATCATAAGCTTCAATATGGCTAATAGCTGCTTCGCGGAGAAAAAGAAAGCGAAGATTATGTGCTTCCACTGCTAAACAACGATTTTTAGGTCCCATCTCAGAATGATTATCAATGTTGTTTTCCCAGGCACCTTCAATATCATAGTTATCAGATCCATAGTTTTCCCTTTCTTTAGGAGTAGTGACTTGAATAGGGAGAACCGGAAAAGGTGTTGTTAAGGCTACTAACTGACAAGCTGACTTCATTTGAGGCGTTCCAGAAGATAGATTAATTAAAATCTGACTACCTGGATTATCCTTATGGATTGCGTAAATTTCCCTTTCAAATAATGGATAAAAGATATCAAATTCTTGAGGCTTGTCTATTTCGTCGTGCCTAAGTTCAATTACTTCACAATGAAAACCTTCTTGAGCACAGAGACACTCAACATGTATTTTATAGCGATTATCTTGATCTGCTAGTTCACAAACCCGCTGAGTCATAAAAAGATAAGCCTTTTCTGGTCGATAATGGCGAAGAATATGTAATAGAGGCCCATCATAATCATTTTTTATAGGGTCTGTCATTCCTATTGTGCTAAATAATATTCTTTTAATGCTATCACCCCTAGGTGTTCATTATAGTCTTCCGTCCCCTTAAAGGGGTGTAAATATAAATAACCTCTATTTAAAGAATAACGACTTCTTCCTCTTCAATTAATCCAACTGTACCCCAAACTTTGATGTCAGCATTGCTTGTCAGTTTATATACTCTAATTTGATCTTCTTCCGCTATTAATTTGGGTATCCCGCGGACTAGTTTTTCATATTTGGCACTAGGCAAGATACATTCAAATGCCGATTTTTGCACCCGTACACCAAATCCCAGCAAGTACTTGGCAAAAGCTACTCTTCTTTTATTATCAACAATATCATAAATGATTACAACCAAGTATTTTCGCCTCTCTTCCGGTAAAAATTCATCAAACACAAAAATACGATTAGTACCCCTTATCATCTAATCACCACCGGTTGATATATTTCCGGATTTCCCTCTTCAATAGCCTTGGCTAAACGCTGGCACTGCATTTCAATTGCTCTTCTAAAGCTCGTACTATAATCAACATAAGCTAAATATTTGGATTGAGTGCGAATCTTTTTTTCATATTCGGCTATGTATTTCTTCGCTCCAGCATCATTAAGATAAACTCCCCCTTCTATATCTGGCTCTTGGAAATCATCTACCTTAATGATACCTTTACTCGTAACATAGAGAGCTAAAGAATCGGCTAAAACTGCTCTCCATTCCTCCATAAGATCTGAGCATAATGCAGGATGCCCTTGCCTAATACTATGCACAAAACTGGCATAGGGACTCATCCCTCTGTTTACCACTGCGGTATAAATATCATACATCAATAATGTATAGGCAAAGCTCAAAAGAGAATTAAAATAATCTTTAGGAGGCCTTCTGTTACGCCCTAAAAATTTAAATTCAGGCTCAACCAAAGCGGAAAGACCCTTAAAATAATAACGAGCTGCTATTCCTTCTTGCCCCATAAGCTCTTCCTTGTTTTTTGCTCTTTCCATAGTAGGCAAGACTTTCCCAATCGCCTCAATAGTCGGCTGAACAGATATTCCAGCTCTATTACGCTGATAACGCCGTAAAATTGTCATTTGATTTTTAACTTTAGCCATAGTGATATTTCTTGCCAAAGTTAAAGTAAATTCAGCATCTTCTCCCCAAAGAAACTGTTTTCTTTGCCTGTGGATATTAACATTTTTCGTAGATTCTAATCTTCCAAAAAACTTTCCACTACTGGAGAGCCAAGTTAAGTTGATATCCCTTTCCATAAAATGTCTTACACAATCAGAACTTAGAGAAGCATTACCAAAAATAATAACCCCCTCTACTCCTTCAATAGGTAAGGTGCGCTTTAATTTTTCTCTTTCATTTTCCACTACAATGCAATTGCTCTGGACACCAACCTTTGCTCCTCGCTCATAAATATATAGAAAACTCAAGGAAATTCACCTCCTTATTAAAAAACTTTAGATGTTTTTTATAGGGCTTTCCGTCCCCTTAAAGGGGTCTTTTGTTTTCTA
>JAAZJU010000157.1 GCA_012800195.1 Clostridia bacterium | reverse complement strand
AGGTTGCCTGTTAAATTCCCTTTGCTTTGCATTTTTTCTTTAAATTTAGAATTATGCCAAATTATATTGCCCTTTAAATCTATAACAATTAAAAAACTAGGTATTTTTTTGAAGACTATATCCCTTATACCTTGATCTGGGTCCCGCTTCTTCCATGTACTATATAAATAATATAAATAAACAAGGGCTACAATAAACAAGCCTAGGAAAAGTCCCGTAGACCAGGGATAATAGATATTTAAAATTGACATTAGCAAGAGAAATATTACCAAGAGATGTAATGGTAAATTCTTATTCTTCCTGTCAGGATTCATACCTTCCTCCCGAGCTAAGCTTATTTTCTCTTAATGGTATCAAAATAGTATAGATAGGTAGCCAGAGTAGTAATAAGGCCTAAAATCAAATATCCCCTTTGACTACCCCAACCTTGAAAATATACAGTTATCATAAAACTTAAAAAAACTACAGTAATAAAAAAGTACTTGTAATTTGGGGGAAACATTTTTAAAGCCCCTTTCAAGCTACCTTTTCCTGATCAAGCTTACGATAATCAAAAACTAAATCAAACATCCCTATACCTATGGTTAGTAGGATAACATAATTAAACATGAAAATTATAAAGAAAGCTATCGCCATCCTAGTGAACAAGCCCACCCTATATTTTCTTAAAAAATAAAACTCAACGGAGAGACCTAGAACAAAGAGAATCATGCCATAAGCTATCATGATATTTTGCCCTATAATTCTTAAAGAATTTATATCCAGGTAATCCCCTAAAAGATATCCACTCCAACCAATAATTAAACCCCAAATTATATACCAAGGCAGACGCCATTGGCTGAAGGGAGCCAGATAAGGGGGCTCGATGCCTAATTTTTTCAATGCCAACCTAGCCATTAGGAAGTTTGTAAAAGCTGCTATTAGTCCACTCATTATTAAAATCGTAGGTAAAGCTTTTAAAAATAAATCTATTGTTTCTGTAAGGAGCTGACGGACATCCTCCTCATCTAATCCCTGGCTTTTAAAATTCTCCATCATTCCTGTTTCCTTATAAAATCCAATACTATAGTCAATGGTATCATATATGGCTTGTTTTTGATCTTCTAAGCTAAGATCGGCGACAAACAATGCTAAAGATAAAAGAATAATAGTGGAAATCACCGAAACAATAGTTCCCGCTAGAAGAATTTTACCAGTACCAAGATTTTTTTTAATCATGGCACCATAGACTAAGGCCACTCCCATAAATTGTATATAGAAAAAGGTAGCTGCTAAAGGACCAATAAAAATTGCTATTAAAAAAGCGGCAACAAAAGAAGCCAAGATACCTATTGTTAAGTTATTCCTGACAATTAGTACTATGATAGGTACTGCCACTACCAGATAAGTAATGATACTAGCAAAGGGAATTAATGTGCCAATTGAAGCTAGGACAGCTGTTATCACAGCTAGCAGTGCCCCCTCCGCTATGGACCTAGTTGCAAAACTTTTAGTCATTCTTTTCCTCCATTATTCATATCATTTATGTACTCTTTTAGTGAACTTATATCATTAAACCAGTTTTCTATATCCGTATATTTATTCTGGGCGAAGCGTAATTGCTCTTTTACAGCTTGATCTATTTGGAAAAACTTCACTCCCAATCTCCTGCCTATCAGATAAGTCAAAATTATAATTGCAGCTAAACTTTCAATTATTTTTTCTTGAGTGCCTTTTACTATTGCCTTATATAGTGTGGCCACGGTACTTAATAAATCAGATTTTAATTCCTCTAAAACCTTGGTGTTTTTTGCTATATCAAAAAAACGATCAGACATCCCCAAACCTCCTAGAGGGAGTTTACTTCTAAATATATGTTTATTTTAACATACTCCTGGAAAATACAGAAATATATATCTATAAAAGGAACTTCACTTAAACCAAATAAAAAAGAGAGCATTAGCTGCTCTCATTTTAGTAATTAGTCTGCACTAAAGGGCAATAAAGCCATAACTCTTGCCTTTTTAATAGCAGTAGTTAATATTCTTTGGTGTTTGGCACAGTTACCAGAAATACGTCTTGGTAAAATTTTGCCTCTTTCAGTTACATATTTTCTAAGTTTGTTCACATCTTTATAGTCAATTACTGTGGCTTTATCAACACAGAAGGAACATACCCGTTTTCTAGGCCTTCTGGTACGATCTCTTTTCAAGTT
>JAAZJU010000156.1 GCA_012800195.1 Clostridia bacterium | reverse complement strand
TAGCTCCTAAGGATAGCTCAGACCCTTGTAATATTGACGCTTTGACAATTTTTAAGTTTCATATACCCAGTCTAGGTCTAGTTATTAGAATTTTAAAGGAGCCATCTAAGGCAGACTTTGATGAATCTGGCACTATTAGTGTTAACGAAGCGATCTTTTTAGGCTTTGCTTTAGCCATGGATGCTTTAGGGGCAGGCTTTGGAGCAGCTATGATGGGTTTTAATCCTTGGTTTACCCCCTTTGTTTTAGCTGGGGCGAAATTTATTTTAGTCTCCTTAGGTTTGTACCTGGGAAGCCACTTTATATTGGATAGATTTAGAAAAAATTTAGGACTACTACCAGGGATAATTATTATTACTTTAGGAATAATCCAATTTTTTTAAAAAGAAAAAGCGCCCTAGGGATAACTACTGGGCGCATTGCTTGTTACAGGAGGATGGACATGCTCGTAGTAGGTTTAACTGGTGGTATAGCCAGTGGAAAAAGTACCATTTCCAAATATTTAGCTAGTCACGGGGCTAAAATAATAGATGCAGATAAAATTGCCCGGGACATAGTGGAGCCTGGGAAAGAGGCTTGGAAAAAAATAAAGTCCTCTTTTGGTTCTGCAGTTTTTAATGAAGATCAGACCTTGAATAGAGCTAAATTAGGGAAAATTATTTTTGAGTATCCGGAACAAAGACAGGTTTTAAATGCAATTATTCATCCTGAGGTAATTGCGGAAACCCAAAGGCTTATAGATACTTATAAAAGAGATAAAACTATACCTTTAATAGTGGTGGACGCTCCTTTATTAATTGAAGCTAAGATGACTCCTTTGGTAGATGAAGTATGGGTTATAAATATCTCTAGGGAGAAGCAAATTGAAAGGGTTATGGAAAGGGATAATATAACTAGGGAAGAAGCCGAACAGAGAGTAGCTTCTCAAATGCCAACGGAGGAAAAAATAAAATATGCCCATAGATTAATAGATACCAATCTTGATAAAGAGGAGACCTTCAAGGAAGTAAGTAAACTTTGGGAAGAAATAGTGAAAAAAAAGCATGATAAAGGAAAAAAGTCATAGAATAAAAGAGAAACTTTCTTAAATCACATTAATTACATTAATAATAAAAGTAAGTGCCGTAGAAAGCAAAAAGTGGAGGTAGCCTAGTGATTTTTAGAATGGGGTGTTTGACTAAAATTATAATCACCATCTTAATTATTTTTATAGCTTTCTTATTTATTTTTAATAGTCACTGGTTTCAAAGGCTTTTTTATCCCATACCCCATTTCGAATTAGTTCAAGAAGAAAGTGGAAAATATAATATTGATCCCTACTTGATTATGGCTATGATGAGAGTGGAAAGTAAATTTAATGAAAATGCCCAATCTAGTAGAGGAGCCTCGGGATTAATGCAGATAATGCCTGAAACTGCTAAGTGGATTGCTCAGGAATTAAAGGTTGAAGATTATCATGAGGATATGCTACGGAAACCTGAAACTAATATCACCTTCGGTATTTGGTATATGAATCATCTAATAAGAGAATTTGATGGTAATATTGTTGCGGCTTTAGCTGCTTATAACGGAGGGCAAACCAATGTAAGAAAATGGATAAACACAGGTGTTTGGTCTGGGAAATATGAAGATCAAGATGATGTACCTTTCCAAGAAACAAGGAATTATCTTTATAAAGTGATAACCGATTATAAAATATATAAAAAAATATACGATTCTTAGAGGAAAAATAATATTTGTATCGAATATAAAATACCCAAGAAAATAATAATCATAGGTGCCCTAAGGAATATTTTACTTATTCTAAGGGGAGAATAGGGAATCAGGATAAGCCTGAACGGTCCCACCACTGTAGTTAGGTAGTGCTTTTATAATAGCCACTGATTTTTATCGGGAAGGGATAAAAGCGCTATGACCTAAGAGTCAGGAGACCTGCCTATGATTTTTAAATTTACTTTGGATGATGGTAAAGTCCACAGCTTAATTAGCTGTGGACCTATTTTTTTAATAGGAGGTAAAAATAATGCTGAAACTACAGGAAGTACAAGAAAAAATTAAAAATAACAAACTGTTTATAGAAAAAGGAAAAGAAGCTAAAGAATATCAAAACTCCTTAATTAAGCCCCGGGGTAGTCTAGGAGTTTTGGAGGATATTACTGTTAGATTGGCGGAAATTACTGGACAGGTTAAATATAATATTTTCAAAAAGGATGTCATTATTTTATGCGCTGATCACGGTATAGCCAATTACGGCATAAGTGCTTACCCCAAGGATGTCACCAAGCATATGGCTCGTAATTACATAGGAGGTGGCGCTGGAGGAAGCGTAATAGCTAGAGCCAATGGATGCCGACTCACTGTAGTTGATGTGGGAATTGAAGGGAAATTTGAATATCCTGGCATCATTACAAGAAGAGTCAGAGAAGGTACGAGAGATTTTACTCAGGGACCAGCTATGACTATAGAAGAAACAGTAAAAGCAATTGAAATAGGTATAGAAGAAACGGAGAAGCTAATTAAAGATGGTTCCCAGATTATTGCACCAGGGGAAATGGGCATAGGCAATACCACGGCTAGTAGTGCTCTTTTAGCTGTTTTCGGGGATTTTACTCCTGAACAGGTAGTAGGCAGAGGAACTCTAGTGAATGATGAAACTTTAAAAAGAAAAATAAACATTGTAGCTAAAGGTATCGAAGTAAATAAACCTTCAAAAACAGAGCCTCTTGATGCCTTGGCAAAATTAGGGGGTTATGAAATTGCTGCTACAGTAGGTGTTTACTTAGCTTGTGCGGCTAATAGAATACCCGTAGTTGTAGATGGTTGTATCGCTAGCATAGCTGCCTTAACTGCTATGCATATTGCTCCAGGTACAGAGAATTTTATGTTTGCTTCCCATAAGTCAGCAGAAGATGCCCACTATCGCATCTTAGAATTACTAGGATTAAAGCCTTTATTTGATTTTAATATGCGTCTAGGTGAAGCAACTGGGGCTAGTATAGCTATGCAAATTATTCAAACTGCTTCGAAGGTCATTAGTGAAATGGATACCTTCAGTTCGGGTGGAGTTGCTGCAGCGGATAAAAAATTAGAGTTAGAACCAAAGTAATAAAAAAGGTTTTTTTATTAAGGTAGCGAATTATTCATAAATTAAGGACAAATTCTTCAGATGTGTTTATTTTTTAGTATTTTGTTTTATTTCAAGGAGGAACATGATGGCAGAAAATAAGATCTTAAGCTTACAACAAGTAGAGGATTTAAAAATAGATAAAAATAATAGAATATTATATTCGGCAACCCATGAAGAGGTCCTAAGGGGCACTACTACTGATGTTTATTTTGTTAAAACTTATGAAATATTAAAAGCTTTGAATAAAGAAAATACTCAGGTAGTGGCAGAAATTTTCGCTCGAAAAGCTGGGGTTTTCTGTGGTTTACCAGAAGTATTAAGCCTTCTCAAGGATACTGATGTAGAGGTTTGGGCTCTTCAAGAGGGAGAAGAATTTCAAGCAAAAGAAGTAATTATGCGCATTAAGGGTAATTATGGTCAATTTGGCATCTATGAAACAGCAATTTTAGGGATTTTAGCTAGCTCTAGTGGTTGGGCAACTGCGGCTAGAGAAGTAAAAGAGGTGGCTCCAGATAATTCTGTACTTGTCTTTGGTGCACGGCATGTACATCCAGCGGTGGCACCCGTAATGGAAAGATCTGCAATAATTGGTGGTGTCGATGGTGCCAGTTGTATCTTGGGAGCAAAATTGGCCGACATTGAGCCCAAAGGCACAGTACCCCACGCCGTTATATTAATTGTAGGAGATACTCTTGGGGTTGCTAAAGCCTATGATGAAATTATGCCTATTACTGAAAGCCGTTTATTTTTAGTGGATACCTTTAAAGATGAAGTGGAAGAAACTTTAAGAGTGGCTGAAGTTTTAGGGGAAAAACTGCAAGGTATTAGACTAGATACGCCCAGCGAAAGGGGGGGAGTAACTCCAGCTTTAATTGAAGAAGTTCGAGCCAGATTGGATATGGCAGGTTTTAACCATGTTAGGATTTTCGTCTCAGGAGGTTTAACCCCTGAGCGAATTAAGATATTGAAAGAAGCTGGAGCAGATGCTTTTGGAGTAGGGAGTTATATTTCTGGTGCACCTGCTATAGATATGACCATGGACTTAAAAGAAATAGATGGAAAGCCCATTGCTAAACGGGGAAGAATACCTGGAATCACTGAGAACATAAGGCTGGTGAAGGTAATATGAACAGGAGTTTCATATTATTAGCGATTGCGGCAACCGTTGGTATGTTGGCAGGCGGCATAGGAGGAAGCTATCTAAGAGGGCAAGGAATTAATTGGATACTTGTTAGTTTAAATATAGTGTTAATTGTGGGTATTTTATATTTTACCTTTCATAAAAGAAATACAGAGGTAGAGGAAGAAAAATTGTCTTGGGCTGAAAGAAAGGAACGAAGAAAAAAGAAGAAGAGGAAAAAATAGTTTATGACCTTTACACAGCTACCTTTTCCAGTAATCTATTCTTGACGCTAATCAGAACAAAATGTTAAAATAAAAGTTGTTGATAAAGATATGTGCGAGAGTGCTGGAATTGGCAGACAGGCACGTTTGAGGGGCGTGTGTCTCATGGCGTACGGGTTCAAGTCCCGTCTCTCGCACCATTAATAGCTTTTAGGGTTAAGTACGCAAGCATTTTTTG
>JAAZJU010000155.1 GCA_012800195.1 Clostridia bacterium | reverse complement strand
TTCCCCATGGTACTGGTATTAGGCTATGGTGTTGTGGTCAAGACTGACAGTGGTTTTACCTTGACTATAGAACATCTTCAAAGGGTTTTCGAGCCTATTTACCTGAAAGTTATCTGGCGCTCTGTTGTCCTAGCCTTTATTAGCACAGTTATCTGTCTTTTTTTGGGTTATCCAGTGGCTATGATTTTGGCTAATCAGAATTTTAAACATCGCAATGTTTTTTTGGCTTTAATTGTAATTCCCATGTGGATGAACTTTCTAGCCAGAACTTATGCTTGGATGTCCCTTTTGGAAAAAAATGGTTTAGTCAATCAGCTTTTAAGTTTTTTAGGCTTACCCAATTTAAATATACTTTACACCGATTATGCAGTGGTACTAGGCATGGTGTATAATTTTTTACCCTTTATGATCTTACCTATTTACGCTGTACTCAGTAAGACCGATAGGTCTCTAATCGAGGCAGCGGAGGATTTAGGAGCGACACCTTCGGTAATCTTTAGAAGGATTACCTTCCCTTTGAGTCTACCAGGGGTTTTCGCTGGAATAATAATGGTTTTTTTACCAGCGGTAACTACTTTTGCAATATCTAGGCTTTTAGGAGGAGGTCACTATATGCTGATTGGAAACTTAATAGAACAGCAGTTTCTAACAACTCAAGATTGGAGTTTTGGAGCTGCACTTTCCACGGTATTATTAATTGGCATTCTCTTAATCATGAAAGTTTTAGGCCGGTATGAAAGGGATAGCGGAGGAGGGGTGTTATGGTGAAAGATCTACTCAAAAAAGGGTATCTTTTTCTTGTTTTCTTTTTTCTCTATGCCCCAATTTTAATTTTAGTTGTTTTTTCCTTTAATGAATCTAAATCCAGAGCAAATTGGACAGGCTTTACCTTGGATTGGTACAGTCAGCTATTTCGAGATCGGCAGATATTAGACGCCCTTTACAATACGATTACTATAGGAGTGCTCTCAGCAGTAGTAGCTACAATTATAGGGACGGCTGCTGCTATCGGGATTTACAACATGAAAAAATACCCCAGGATGATGCTGATGAATGTAACCTATTTACCAGTACTCAATCCTGATATTGTTACGGGCATTGCCTTAATGCTTTTATTTATTTTTATGAAAATGCCCTTGGGTTATCTAACATTGTTATTAGCTCATATAACCTTTAATATACCCTATGTAATTTTATCGGTATTACCTAAATTGATGCAGTTAAATAAGCATACTTTCGAAGCTGCCATTGATTTGGGTGCTACACCCCTTTATGCTTATCGCAAAGTGGTTTTGCCCCAGATTAGTGCGGGGGTTATTACAGGTTTACTAATAGCCTTTACCCTATCCATTGATGATTTTGTTATTAGCTTCTTTACCACTGGATCAGGGGTATCCAATGTAGCTATTACCATTTATTCCATGGCCAGAAGGGGTATTAATCCTAAAATAAACGCTTTATTGACTTTAATGTTTGGTAGTGTGTTAATTTTGTTATTTATTATTTATAAAAGGAGTTTAAAGGAAAATATAGAAGTATGAAGTTTAAAAATGGTATTAGATTAGAAAGGGGATTGATAAATGAAAAACTTAGGTAAAATATTGCTAGTGGGAATATTGATATTATCCGTATCTTTAACAATCACTGGTTGTAGCAAAAAATACGAAACTACTATTAAGGTTTATAACTGGGGAGATTATATTGATGAAGAGGTAATTACCCAATTCGAAGAGCAATATAATATTGGCGTTATTTATGATATTTTCGCCACTAATGAAGATATGTATGTGAAGTTAAGTTCTGGTGGCGCTGATTATGATGTAGCTTTTCCTTCCGATTATATGATTAAAAGAATGATTGATGAGGACATGCTTCTTCCAATTGATTTAAATAATGTCCCGAATTATAGACATATTGAGGATAGATTTAAAGACTTAGAATTTGATCCCAGTAATGAATATTCTGTGCCTTATATGTGGGGTACAGTAGGGATTTTATATAATAAAACCATGGTAGATGATCCCGTGGAAAGTTGGGAAATTCTTTGGGATGAAAAATATGCTAAACAAATCTTTATGTTAGATAGTCAAAGAGATTCTATTGCTGTTGCCCTAAAGTTATTGGGATATTCCTTGAATACTCGTAATATCGAAGAGCTAGAGGAAGCAAAAGAACTTTTAATCAGGCAAAAACCCCTTGTTTTAGCTTATGTAGGGGATGAAGTTAAGGATAAAATGATTGGCAATGAAGCTGCTCTTGCGGTAGTTTGGTCTGGGGATGCAGTTTATATGATGAGTGAGAATCCTGATTTGGAATATGCAATTCCTAAAGAGGGTACAAACCTTTGGTTTGATTCTATGGTTATTCCTAAGACAAGCAAAAACAAGGAAGCTGCAGAAAAGTTTATAAACTTTATGCTTGAAACGGAAATTGCTTTTAAAAATGCCGATTATATTGGGTATGCCACTCCTCATAAGGAGGCTAGGGCCATGTTAGATGAAGAGCTTACTTCAGATAAGACTTTTTATCCTGATCCTGAGGATTTAACCAATACAGAGGTATTTAAAGATTTAGCTGACTTTTTACCTGAATATGATAGAATCTGGACCGAAGTAAAAGCTAATTAAAGCAAAAATTATTTAAGACCAATGATAGAAAATCGTTGGTCTTTTCTATGTAAAGGGTTAAAATATAAAACAGACCCAAGTTATCTTCTCTTATCCCTTTAGGGACAATTCATCTTGTTTCGAAGCTGGAAAATACTTATCTCCTATTTGTGAGAAATGGGAGTTAGTAACGCGGCTAAGATAGACTAGTAGTAATTTTGCATTATTTTGGGAATGATAGAAAAGTAGAAAAATTTTTAGAAGTGGAGAGAAAATATATGAAAATAATAGCTTATACTGATGGTGCCTCAAGGGGTAATCCTGGTCTTGCTGGCATTGGTATTGCCTTTTATAATGAGCAAGGTGAACAAATAAAAACTTTTAGTGAGTACATAGGGGAGGCTACTAATAATATTGCCGAATACAAAGCTTTGATTAAAGCTTTAGAGATAGGAAAGGAACTAGGGGCCCGAGAAATGGAAGTGTATGCTGATAGCGAGCTGATAGTTAAACAGATTAAAGGAGAATACAAGGTGAAAAATGAAGGGTTAAAACCTTTATACAATGCTGCTAAAGGCCTTATTAATGCTTTGGATAGCTTTCAAATTACTCATATAAAACGGGAGTTAAATAAAGAAGCGGATAAGTTAGCCAATATAGCGATTGATAGTCGTAGTTAGGATTACAATATTTACCGGTTGTAATCAAACATTTAGGATGTTATACTGTAATTCCGGCTTGATAATAAGCCAATTTATATAAGATAGTATAAAATTTAATATGCAGTTGAGTAAACTAGATGATCGCAGACCCAAGCCGCAAGGCTGTGTCTGAGGAAAGTCCGGGCTCCATAGGGCAGGGTGCTGGCTAACGGCCAGTGAGGGCAACCTTAAGGAAAGTGCCACAGAAAAAAACCGCCCACTAGAGGTTAGAGGTTAGAGTTTAGAAGTTGGAGGAAATCATGATTAAAAGCTATAAAGACTTAGATGTGTATAAGTCAGCTTATAGGTTAGCACTTCAAATTCATAGTTCTTCTTTAGGATTTCCTAAATTCGAAACATATGAACTAGGTGGACAATTAAGAAGAGCTGCCATTTCAATCCCTTTAAATATTGCAGAAGGATATGGAAAAAAGAAATCCAGTGCAGAATTTAGACATTTCTTATCTAATGCCATGGGATCTTGTAACGAAGTAAGTGTCTTAATTGAAATGTGTAAAGATCTTGGCTATTTTGATGAGGAAGTCTATACCAATCTAAGTAACTCTTATGATGTTTTAGGTAAAAGAATTAATAAATTAATTCAAACCTGGAAATAATCTAACATCTAACTTCCAACTTCTAACTTCTAGTAGGTAAGGGTGCAACGGTGCGGTAAGAGCGCACCAGCAGCTAGGCGACTAGCTGGCTAGGTAAACCCCACCTGGTGCAAGACCTAATAGGGGAACACA
>JAAZJU010000019.1 GCA_012800195.1 Clostridia bacterium | reverse complement strand
GAGTATCTCAAAAAAAGGTCTTTTGACCTAGAAACAATAGAAAAATTCCAATTAGGTTTAGCTCCGTCCCAATGGGATGGTCTAATAAAGTTTTTCGAGAAAAAGGGAGTCAAGGTTCAAGAATTAGTTGAATTAGGTTTAGCATTGCCTAACAAAAAAGGTACTAGTTATTATGATCGCTTTCGTAACAGGATTATGTTTCCCATTTGGAATAATGTAGGTAGGGTAATTGCTTTTGGGGGTAGAGTGATGGATAGTAGTCTCCCCAAATATTTAAACTCACCAGATACTCCTTTATTTAATAAAAGCAAGAATCTGTATGGGATTCATTTAGCTAAAAATAATATTCGTAATGAAGATTTAGCTTTGATTGTTGAGGGTTATCTGGATGTAATTGCCTGTCACCAGTATGGGATTAATAATGTGGTAGCTTCCTTAGGTACGGCCTTTACTAGAGAACAGGCTAAGCTTTTGATGCAACATACCTATCAGATTGCAATTATCTATGATGGTGATACAGCAGGGTCAAAAGCAACTCTCAGGGGACTAGATATCTTAAGTCAATTAGGTTGTGATGTTAGGGTGGTTAGTTTGCCCCAAGGTCAGGATCCCGATGATTATCTACGGAATAATGGACCTAAAAAATTAAGGGAACTAATTGTCCAAAGTCAAGGACTTATTGAATATAAATTAATAAAAACAATGGAAAATGTTAATGTCTCTACTATTATTGGTAAAACTAAGGTAGTGGAAGATATGGCAGCTGATCTTTTGGCGATAAAAAGTCCTCTAGCTAGATCAGAGGCTATTAAAATAGTAAGTGACAAGACGGGTATTCCAGAGACCATTATTTTGGCAGAACTTAAGAAATTTAATAGTAGTACTCCAAAATATCAGAGGTTAAATGTAAAGAAACCCGAAAAAAAACTAGAAATTAATAAAACCCAAGTTCAATTGGTAAAAATACTATTTGAAGATAATTCCCTGTTAGAGGAAGTGGAGCAAGCTGGGGGAAGAGAATTGTTTGACCAACCAGTAAAAGATATTTATGACCAGATGTATCTTGCTTTAAAAACTAAGGGGCAGGTATTATCTTCTGATTTAGATGAGAATAATAGTAAAATACTAGCAGCTGCCTTACTTGAAGAGGCCCCTGTGATAGAACATCAAAAGGCAGCGGCTGACTATATAAAAATATTAAAATTAAACAAGTTAAATAGGGATTATGCTGTTAAGAAAAAAGAACTAAAGGAAGCCGAAAGCAAAAAGGATGTTACTAAACAAGTGGAACTTCTTTTACAGTTGGATGAGATCTTACAGCAGAAAAAGCTATTGACACCCTAAGGAAAGGGGGAACATCATGAATGAAGGACAAATACAAATAGAAGGTGTTAAAGAACTTATTGAAAAAGGCAAAAAGAGTGGAACTTTAACATATCAAGAAATTATGGATGCGTTACAAGGAGTTGAGTTAACTCCTGAACAAATAGATGAGGTTTATGAGAGATTTAGTGCTTTAGGGATTGAAATAATTTCTGATATTGTGCCTGAAAAAAGCTTAGATGTTGAGGATAATGTTGAGCCAGTGGAAACAGAAGAGGAAGAGGTTGATCTTTCGGTACCTGAGGGAGTAGGGATTGATGATCCTGTCCGGATGTACCTTAAGGAGATTGGCAGAGTACCTCTTTTAACCGCTGAAGAGGAAGTAGATTTAGCTAAGAGAATGGAAAAAGGTGAAGAGGAAGCTAAAAGACGACTGGTTGAATCTAACCTTCGTCTAGTGGTAAGTATAGCTAAACGTTATGTTG
>JAAZJU010000154.1 GCA_012800195.1 Clostridia bacterium | reverse complement strand
TTTCTAAAAGTTCCTTTTCCAACTCAGCATATTGAGGATCTGGATGTGGCTCCCCAACTTTTCTGGTTAAGGCTTTTTTAGCTAAGGCAGGAGCTACTTCCATAGTTCCACCAATACCTACACCTACTACAATAGGAGGACAAGGGTTACCCCCTGCTTCAGTAACAGTTTTTACGATAAAATCTTTTACTCCCTCTACCCCTTCAGCAGGTTTTAACATTTTTAGAGCACCCATATTTTCGGAGCCAGCACCCTTAGGAACAACCATAATCTTTAATTTATCTCCAGGTACGATTTCCATATGGATAACAGCTGGAGTATTATCTTGAGTATTTTTTCTTAAGAATACGGGATCATCTACCACAGATTTTCTTAAATAGCCGTCAATATAACCCCTTTTAACTCCTTCATTAATAGCGTCTTTTAAGCTACCACCTACAATATGTACATCCTGTCCTATGGTTACATAGACAACAGCTACACCAGTGTCTTGACACATCGCTACAGTTTCTTTACGAGCAAGCTCAACATTACTAAGAACCTGTTCTAGACTATAACGTCCAAAGGAGGATTCCTCCGTTTCTAGACCTTTACGAAGGGCTTCTTCAACATCGCAAGGAAGGTTCGTAGCCGCTTCAATACATAATTCCTTTACGATATCGGTAATTTTATCAACAGATATTTCTCTCATAATTTCAACCTCCAAATTCTGAATTATTCAGATAATTAAGCATATGTGAAAAATAAGCTTTTTATTCTAACCTCCTTCCTAACACTTATTCTCACCTTAAGATGTCAAAAAAGTATAAAACTTTCAAAATATTCTTTGTGCCTTTATTCTACTAAAGAAAGTGGACAAAGAAAAGGGTGAAAAATAATTTTATCTCTCCTATTTCTTCCTTTTTTCATGCTGAAAGTACTAAATAACATTCTTAAGTTACACAGCTTTTTAGGGATACTAAAGCCTAGGTAGGTTAATAATAACAGAAGAAAATCTCTGACCCATTAATAGAACCAAAAGGAGGGTGAAATTTTTGGAAAGAAAAAAAATCAAATTAGTAGTGGTGCTCCTTTTAATCCCTTTATTTTCCTTATTAATAGGGTACGATACTGATCCAATTGCTCAAAGTGCAACAATCACCAGTAATGACCATTTAATCTTAGCCAAAATGATTTCCGGTGAGGCAAGGGGAGAACCATATATTGGCCAAGTGGCTGTAGGTGGGGTAATTCTTAATAGAGTACGAGATGAGAGATTTCCCAATACAGTTTATGGTGTTTGTTTTCAGCCCGGGGCCTTTGATGCCGTTAGGGATGGACAATACTATGCTCATCCTACTCAAGATGCCATTAGAGCTGCTAGAGATGCCTTAAATGGTTGGGACCCCACTCATGGGGCTTTGTATTATTGGAATCCAGTAACAGCAACTTCACGCTGGATTTGGACGAGAACTATCACCTTGAGAATAGGACGACATGTATTTGGAATCTAGGACAGGAGGGAAAAAATGCGTAAGTGGATAATTCCTTTATTGGTAGTTGCTTTATTGGTCACTGGTTATTATGCCTATGGTCAAAGTAGATTGAATGACGATCTAATTAGACGGGCTGAAGCTCAATATCAGAAAAGTTTTCACGAATTAGTTTGGGGAATGGATACAATTAATTCCCAGCTAGCCCAAACTCTTGTAACCTCTAGTCCAGAACAAATCATGTCTAGTTTGACTAATATTTGGCGAGAGGCTTTTGGGGCCCAGGCTAATTTAGCCAGTATACCTGTGATTATGGTAGAGTTAGATAAAACTCAAAAACTACTGGATGATATCGCTAGCTATAGTTACTACCTTTTAAAAGAAAATAATATTAATCAAAAGAAATTAACAGCCAAAGAGTGGGATAAAATTCAAGGCCTCTATGATAGGTCAGTGGCTGTTTGCGATGATTTATCCTTAATGGAAGCTTCCATATTAAATAATAATATTAGTTTTGTGGATATGGAAACAAGAGCTTTAAGAAGAGGGGAAAACCTTACCAACCATGTGATAGTCGATGGTTTTACTAATATCGAGAATAAAGTCAAGTCTTATCCAGAAATGCAGTTTGATGAGGGTATTCAAAAGTTAGAGAGGGAACCAAGACCTATTGCAGGAAAGGAGATAACTGAAGAAGAAGCTTTAGAAATTGCTAGAAATTTTTTCAATAAACTTTCTGGTCCAGTATCCAATGTAGAAATGGCCTTTGATGCCAATGGTAAGATTCCTACCTATGGAATAAGTGGTTTAAGGGAAGAAACCAATAGCCCTACATATGTTGAAGTTACTAAAAAGGGTGGACATATAATTGAGATGTATACCAATAGACAGATAGGCGAGGGTGTTCTGGAAATAGAAGAAGGGGAAAGGGTAGCCCGAGATTTTCTAGCCTCTATGAATCTAAATAATTTAGAATTGGTAGAGGTGAATAGTAATTCTCAGACGGCCATCTTTACCTTTGTTCCCACAGAAGATGGAGTCTTGCTTTATTCCGATATGGTCAAGGCTCAGGTTGCTTTGGATAATGGGGAGATATTAAGTTTTGATCAAACTAGTTTTCTTTCCTATCATCACCAAAGAAATATTCAGCGAGCTACTTTAGAGGCCCAAGAAATAACAGTGAATATGAACCCTAATTTTAAAATTCTCCAAACTAGGTTAGCTTTAGTACCCAATGAATTTGAAGACCAGGAAATCCTTGCCTATGAAATCAAGGGCCAAATTAATAATGAAACTTTTATCCTCTTTGTTGATGCCAATACTGGGGAAGATGTCAGGGTGGTTAGAATGACCAAACCCAGGGAATATGAAATGCTAGTTAGAGGCTAATTTTACTTCGCAGAGGATGAACCCTAGTACTCCTATTGGACGCTAGGCTCGGCCAATAGGGGTATTTTAATTTACTTAAAAGGATTTACAGGTATTCTGTTGAATATTGTAAATATACATTTCTTGGCAAAATACGCAAAACAGCCACTTTGGATAGTGATTATAAATGTTAAATTCAGTTTTTACATTGTACATAGAGCGATGGTCGTGGTTTATGGGTTTACTCCTGGAACATATTTGGATTTGCGGCACTGCTCTTTTCTTTGGTAGTTTTATAGGCCTTTTGCTTGGTATCTGGATTGCGGAAAGGGAATACTTTGCTCCTGTTATTATGGGTGGGGTAAACTTTGTCTATACAATCCCGGCCATTTCCCTTTTGGGTCTTTTAATACCTTTTCTGGGTGTAGGTAATAAAACAGCCATAATGGCTTTATCTTTATATGCCCTCTTGCCAATGGTGCGTAATACTTATGCAGGCCTACATTCCGTTGACGCTGAGATAATTGAGGCAGCACGAGGTATGGGTAGTACAGCTTTACAGATTTTACTGCGCATAAAGCTGCCGCTAGCTCTGTTTATCATTATTGCTGGCGTACGTAACATGGTGGTAATGACTATTTCTGTTGCCAGTATTGCCTCATTTATAGGTGCAGGGGGACTGGGGGTCGCTGTTTTCCGAGGGATTGCCACCAATAATCTGGCTATGACCTTTGCAGGAAGTCTGATGATAGCCTTATTGGCTCTATTTTGCGAGTTGCTCTTGGGACAATTTGAGAAATACTTAAAAAAAAGGAGAAGAATGTATTGATGGAAATAAGAGGAGCTAGACTCAAAAACCTAAGAATGAAAAGCTTTTTTTTAGGATTAATCATGGTATTTGTCCTTATTACAGGTTGTTCGGAGCAGGAACGGGACACCATAAAGATTGCTACCAAGCCCATGACAGAACAGTTTATCTTAGGCGAAATGTTAGCTCTTTTAATTGAAGAGGAAACAGGGATGGAAACTGAAATCACTAAGGGGATAGGCGGGGGTACAAGTAATATCCACCCAGCTATTGTTAATGGTGATTTTGACCTATATCCTGAATATACGGCAACAGGTTGGTTTATGGTATTGAATAGAACTGATTTACCTGATGATGAGGTAGTTTTTACCGAACTCCAAAAGGAATATAGCGAAAAGTATGGACTTACCTGGGTTGGGGAGTACGGTTTTAACAATACCTATGCCGTGGCAGTGGGCAAGGAGGTTGCAGATCAATACGGACTCAAAACCTGTTCGGATTTGGCGAAGGTTAGTGATCAACTAATATTTGGTGCAAACCCCGATTATCTAGAGCGTCCTGATGGATATTTTGCCCTTTGTGAGGCCTATGGCTTTAACTTTAAAAGTACGATGGAAATTGATATTGGACTTAGATACACTGCTCTTGCCAATAAAAAAATTGATGTGGTAAGCGCCTTCACCACAGATCCCCAATTAAGCACAGGAAAATTAGTAGTGTTGGAGGACGATAAGGGGTATTTTACAAACTATTTTGCGGGGACAGTTGTGCGTGAGGATGCCCTTAGAAAGTATCCGGGGCTAGAAACAGCCTTACAAAAAATGAATAATATCCTTTCTGATAGTAAAATGGCAGAGCTTAGTTATTCTTTAGAGGTTGATCATCGAGATGAAAAAGAAATAGCTCGAGAGTTTTTAATTGAAGTAGGTTTGATAAATGGCTGATACAATCATTCGTTTTGAAAAGGTATCTAAAAAATATAATAGTACTCCTGTGCTGAATAATATAAGTTTTACTATAAAGAAGAAAGAATTTATAACAATTATTGGGAGTTCGGGCTGTGGCAAAACAACCGTTCTGAAATTGATCAATGGATTGCTTTTCCCGGATTCCGGTAAAATATATGTTCAGCATGAGGATATTTCTAAAGTTAATCAGATTGCCTTACGGCGCAAAATAGGGTATGTAATTCAAGGTATTGGCCTCTTCCCCCATATGACTGTTAGCAAAAACATAGCTTATGTTCCTTCTTTAACTCATAAGTGGGATAAAAAGACTGAAAAAGATACGGTTAAACTTCTTCTAGAAATTGTAGGATTAGAAGAGGAAATGGCAGGTCGTTACCCCCACGAACTCTCCGGGGGACAGCAACAACGAGTGGGTATTGCTCGTGCCTTAGCAGCTAAACCAGAAATACTGCTTATGGATGAGCCCTTTGGTGCTGTTGATGAAATAACCCGTAGGGCCCTACAGGATCAAATACTGCTCATTCAGGAAAAGATCGGCATTACCGTGGTGTTTATAACCCACGATATTAACGAAGCCCTTAAGCTGGGCAGCAGAGTAATGGTTCTCGATAATGGTGGAATTGTCCAGTTGGCTACTCCTCAGGAAATATATGAAAACCCTGCCACTGACTTTGTGAGGAAGCTGGTAGGTAATTATTAAAGGGGCAAATTATGCCCCTTCTTTTTTGTAGTGGGAAGAAAATATAAAAAATCTTCTATTAGATTACCCAGCTGTAAATTTATATGATACAATAATCTTTATCCTTGTAATAGGGGGTTGAAGAGAGTTGTGGACTATTTTTATGGCTTTAATCTTAGGCGCTTTATTAGGCTGGTCTAATAAACTACCTGGGATTTTTTATAAATACACTGATAAAATTACCATGGTAGGTTTAATGGTACTTCTATTTTCCATGGGTATTTCCATAGGTAATAATGACCAAATATTAAAACATTTAAATTCTTTAGGCATTAAAGCCTTAGCAATTGCTACCTTTAGTATTATAGGCAGCGTTCTGGTGATTTGGTTTTTACAAAGAAAGATTTTTAGAGGTGGAGAAAATTGAGTTTGTTGATAATAGCTTCAGTTTTATTAGGCATAATAGTAGGTAAGATGGGAATATTAGCTGGTTTTATTCAATATATTGATTTAATCAGTACTCTGGCCTTAAATCTACTTCTTTTCTCAGTGGGCATAGAACTAGGCAGAAATAAGGAGATCTGGCAGAGATTAGCTAATTATGGTTGGAGAATTATTTTAATTCCCCTAGGAGTTGCTTTAGGAACCCTTCTGGGCTCAGCCTTTATTAGTCAAGCCATAGACCTACCCGTAAATCAAGCTTTAGCTGTAGGGGCAGGATTTGGTTGGTATAGCTTATCGGGGGTCCTTTTAAATGAGTTAGTGAGCCCTGAGCTAGGAACCATTGCTTTTCTCTCTAATGTTTTTAGAGAATTATTGGCAGTGATAATCATCCCTTTAGTGGCTCTAAAGTTCGGATCCTTAACTGCCGTGGCTCCAGGGGGGGCAACCTCTATGGATACCACTTTGCCTTTTGTTAATAAGGCTGCCGGTGCAGATATAGCTTTAATGGCCTTTATTTCTGGGGCAACCTTAACAGCTCTAGTTCCAATCTTAGTCCCCTTATTTGTCAATTGGCCTCTTTAGCTTGACAGCTAAAATAGTAGATATTAATCTAAAAAATATAAAGTAAACTTATAAATAGAAATGTGGGGTAATAAAGTGAGTTTAGTTGAACAAATTAAAGGCGGAATTAGCCAAAGAATAATTGAAGCTTTAGAAAAGGCCAAAGGAGAGGGTAAGATTTCCTTTGCTAATTTACCTAACTTTATTATTGAAGTACCGCGGGAAAAAATACATGGAGATTTTGCCACCAATGTGGCCATGCTTATGACTAAGGAAGCAAAAATGAATCCTAGACAAATTGCTCAATTAATAGCGGATAATTTTAGCTTTAAGGATAGCTGGGTGGAGAAAATAGAAATAGCTGGTCCAGGGTTTATTAATTTTTATTTAGATCATAAGTGGCTTTATCAAGTACTACCCTTGGTGCAAAAAGAAGGGGAGGTATACGGAGCTAGTAATGCTGGCCAGGGTTTGAAGGTACAAGTAGAATTTGTTAGTGCAAACCCCACGGGGTTATTACATATGGGCAATGCTAGAGGTGCAGCCTTAGGGGACTCTTTAGCTAATCTCTTGGATCGAGCTGGTTATCAGGTTACCAAGGAATTTTATATTAATGACACTGGTAACCAAATTGAAAATTTCGGCAAGTCCTTAGAAGCCAGATACCTTCAAGGTTTGGGGCAAAATGTTCCTTTCCCTGAAGAGGGTTATCATGGGGAAGATATTATTGATACTGTGCAAAGGATTATTGATAATGTAGGGGATGCTTATCTAGCTTTAGATTCCGAGGCTAGAAAAGAGAAACTAGTGGAAATAGCTTTAAATGAGAAGATAAATGCCATTAAAGAAACCTTGAGTTCCTTTGGTGTAGAATATGATGTCTGGTTCAGCGAAAAATCCTTACATGAATCAGGAAAAATTGATGATGTGATAAAGCTACTAAAGGAGAAAGACTTAATTTATGAACAGGAAGGTGCCTTGTGGTTCCGCTCTTCCAAGTTCGGTTCTGAAGACAAGGACGAAGTTGTAGTTCGTGCCAATGGGGTACCCACCTATTTTGCAGCGGATATAGCCTACCATAAAGACAAATTTGACCGAGGTTTTGATTGGGTCATTAATATCTGGGGTGCCGATCACCATGGCCATGTTGCTAGAATGAAAGGCTCTATGGAAGCCCTAGGCAACGACCCTGACAATTTAACAGTTATCTTGATGCAATTGGTTCGTCTCTTTAGAGGTGGCGAAATTGTTAGGATGTCGAAGCGTACTGGCAAATATATTACTTTAAGTGAGCTTATCGAGGAAGTGGGTAAAGATGCTGCTCGTTATTTCTTCGTGATGCGTAATCCTGATAGTCATTTAGACTTCGACTTAGATTTAGCCAAACAGGAATCAGCCAACAATCCAGTTTATTATGTTCAATATGCTCATGCTAGGATTTGTAGTATCTTAAAAGCTACAGGAGTTGCTACTCCTGATGCTGACAAGATCGATTTAACCTTGCTAAATGAACCTGAAGAATTAGAATTAATTAGGAAAATAGCGGATTTACCCGATGAAATTGCTCAGGCAGCTAAAGCCTTAGAACCCCATCGGATGGCTCGGTATGCTCATGATCTAGCCAGTCTATTTCATACCTTTTATAATAGCTGTCGGGTTCTAACCGATGAAGAAGAACTAAAGAATGCTCGCTTAATACTTGTTCAAGCTACAGGAATAGCTCTAAAAAATGTTCTTAATCTCTTAGGAGTAAATGCACCTGAAAGGATGTAATAAGTAATGAAGGAAGTAATTATGGCTACCCTAACGGGTTTAGCTGTAGGAGTATTGTTTTCTTTTCTCAAACTACCCCTACCAGCACCTCCCACTTTAGCCGGTGTAATGGGAATCGTAGGAATGTTTGTTGGCTTTATAATCATGAATCACATTTTCTAAACACCCTTTTTAGGGTGTTTTTTTTGCGTGGCAATCTGGCAGGGTTATTGCCACAAGATATTAACAAAAGCCCGTATAATCTGCTATAATTATAAAAAGTAGCACTTGTCTTCTTTCAAAGAAGTTGTATCTGATTTCGCAACTACTCACATATTTTTTTATAAAACTATGGATACCCATAGCTTTATTTTTTGTAACAACGGATATTTTTGCAGGTTAAGCTAAAGAATGGAGAAAGAAGGCAAGTTCAAAATACTGAAGAAGGGAGGTCTGTGCTTGATAAGTTTTAAAAATGTGACAAAAAGATTTGGAGATTTCGTTGCTGTCGATAATTTGACCGTAAACTTCAACTCTGGGGAGAACATTGTTTTAATTGGCCCGAGTGGTTGTGGTAAAACTACGACCCTTCGGATGATTAACCGTTTGATAGAGCCTACCGAAGGTGTCATATCCATCAACGAAACTGATATTAGTCAAATTGATCCAGTAGAACTAAGAAGGAATATGGGCTATGTTATACAGCAAATAGCACTTTTCCCCCACATGAATATTGCCGAGAATATAGGACTTGTTCCCTATCTAAAAAAATGGCCTGAAGCTAAACGAAAAGAACGTATTGAAGAATTGCTAGAATTTGTGGGGATGTCACCATCACAATTTTATTATCGCTATCCCAATGAATTAAGCGGTGGACAGCAACAACGCATTGGCGTAGCTCGAGCATTGGCTGCTGACCCGGAAATAATCTTAATGGATGAGCCTTTTGGTGCTCTTGATCCAATTACCAGAATTACCTTGCAGGATGAGCTCCTTGAAATGCAGGACAAGCTTGGGAAAACCATCATTTTTGTTACCCATGATATGGATGAGGCATTAAAACTTGCGGATAAAATAGTCATCATGAAAGATGGGAAAATACTGCAGTATGATAGTCCTGAAAATCTTTTAAGGAATCCAGCTCATGGTTTTGTAGAAGAATTTATCGGCAGGGATAGGCTCCTTAAACGACCGGAGTTTATTAATGTTAAAGATATTATGATTAAAGAGCCAGTCACTATTCTGCCTGAACGTACTCTCACCCAGGCTTTAGAAAAGATGCGTCAGAGAAAAGTTGATAGTCTAATTGTTGTGAATAGTTCCGGCAAACTCATAGGATTGACTACAGCTAATGATGTGCTTGAAAACTATGATAAGGCTGAAAAGGTGTCTGAAATAATGAAAGAAGAAGTTTATTTTGTCACCGAGGATGCAAATGTTAGTCAAGTATTGTCAATCATGGCGCAGAAACAAGTTGGCAATGTACCGGTTATCGGTGAGAAAAATAAGTTAGTGGGACTTATTACCCGGGCGAGCTTAGTTAATGTTCTGGGAGAGCATTTAACTGCATGACTGGAGGGGAATGTAAAAGATGACACTGTTGAACTATTTTATAAACAATCCCAGCACCATATTTCGTTTAATACTGGAGCATTTACAATTAACAGGGACTGCAATATTAGCCTCAATAATAATCGGTGTGCCACTAGGCATTGCCATAACTCGCTTTACACGCTTAGCTAATCCAATACTAGCCGTTGCCAATGTATTTCAGACCATACCCAGCATTGCCTTTTTTGGTATTTTAATTCCATTTTTGGGTATTGGCCAAAAAACAGCTATATTGGTACTTTTCCTTTATGCATTGCTGCCTATAGTAAAAAATACTTATACCGGCATCAAAGAGGTATCCCCCTTTATGATTGATGCAGGGCGGGGTATGGGAATGACTAATTTTCAAATATTGTATATGGTGGAATTACCTCAGTCTCTTTCAGTCATAATGGCGGGGGTGAGAATTGCTACTGTAATAAATATTGGCACAACAACTATTGCTGCTTATATAGGTGCAGGAGGTTTGGGTGAATTAATTTTTACTGGAATTCAAATGTATCGCAATGAAATGATCTTAGCTGGTGCCATCCCAGCAGCCCTATTGGCTATTCTAGCCGATCAGGTGCTGGGATATGTTGAGGACAGACTTACCCCAGAAGGAATTCGCAAAAAGAAGTCATAAGGGTTACAAAGCTGTATCTCCGAAGTACTAAAGTATGTTTTATAAAAATATTTTTTGAGGAGGCTTAAATGAAAAAGAAGTTAACAGTTCTAATTGTTGTCTTATTAATGGGTGCATTGTTGGTAACTGGTTGTGAAGGTAAAAAAGAAGCTGAATTACGCATTGGTGGAAAAAACTTCACTGAGCAGTTCATTATGGCCGAAATGCTAGGAATGCTTATTGAGGAATACACAGACCTAAAACCTAGCATTCAGACAAATCTGGCTTCAAATGTAATTATAAACGCCATAAAATCCGATCAAATAGATCTGTATTTGGAATATACCGGAACGGGTTTAACGGATTTGGGAATTGAGCCAATCACCAATCCAGAAGAAGCTTATGAAGTTGTTAAAAAAGAGTTTGATGAACAATATAATATAAAATGGATGGAACCTTATGGCTTTAATAATACCTATGCCTTGATGGTAACCCCAGAGACAGCTGAAAAATACAATTTAAAAACCATATCTGACATGGCAAAATTAGCAGATGAATTAACTTTGGGATGCACCTATGTTTTTAAGGAAAGAGATGATGGTTACCCAGGAGTAAGTAGACACTATGATTTTGAATTTGGCGATGTTAAAGGCATGGATCCTGCATTAATGTATCAAGCTGTAGTGCAGGGTGAAGTTGATGTAATAAGCGGTTTCGCTACTGATGGCCGTATGGCTGCTTTTGGATTAATAATTCTGGAAGATGATCAACAATTCTTCCCACCCTATGATGCAACGGTTATTATCAGAGGTGAAATCCTTGAGCAGTATCCTGAGCTAGAAGAAGTATTAAATAAACTAGCTGGTCGTATTGATGATAACAAAATGGCCGAACTTAATGCTGCTGTTGATTTGGACAAACGGGAACCCGTTGATGTAGCTAGAGAATTTCTAGAAGAAGTAGGGTTAATCAACAAGTAAGGTCCTGACCATAAGCTAAACACCCTTTGGGGACAATAGATTCCCAAGGGTGTTTTTTATTATAAAAAACTACAAAAAAAAGAAGAATTTGACAGATTGTGTAGAATAAACAAAGTAAAACATACACAATTAAAACGCTACTAGAATCTATCAATGATTTTAGGGGGTAAGTTAATGAGGTATGGGTATTGGATATTGCTCTTTATATTTATATTCCTTGTAGGAGGGGCAGTAGGGGTGGTGGAAAGCTTTGCCCTAGATACTGTTCAAGGGGACACATATATGCCTGGAGAAGGCCCAAATAGTATTTATATTAATGGAGGAATCTATAATAACCTGACAATAGAAAAACCTAATTTACAATTAGTAACGAGAGGCAGGACAAAAATTTACAATCTGGAAATTAAAGAAGAAGCTCAAAATGCAATAATTGAATTAGGTAATGAAACTGTAGTTAACAATTTAATTATCGAGGCTGAAGCAGCAATTAAAGGAAGAGGCTTGATTGAGAAGGCTGAAGTTAGGGCCAATGGGGTAACCTTTGAGACTGCACCTAAAGATCAAAGTATTCTTTCTACCTTAACTACACCACCAGTAATTTTGTCAAGGGTAGACCCTAAACCCCCTAAAAGCTCAGCATCTAAAACATCGGAGCCTGAAATACCTGAGCCTGAAACGCCAGAGCCTGAGGTAAGTGAACCTGAAACACCTAATCCAGAAATATCTGAGCCAGAAACACCCGAACCTGAAATTCCTGTACCACCTGAGATAACCGAAACAGGTACCATCAAAGGTTTAGTAACAGATGCAAATGATTATAGTGGACTTCCCAATGTTTTTGTAGCAGTATATCAAGTTGACGGAAGGACACAAATACATAATAGTCTAGAAGTAACTAATGAAAATGGTGAATACTCCATTGACGGCATCGAAGCAGGAAGAGGTTATATAGTTAAATTTACTAAAGAAGGTTACCAAGAGGGTGAAGAAGGGGATATAGAGGTAAAGAATAATAAAATTACAATCGTCAATAAAGAACTGCATCCTTTAAGTTCTGATAAAGAAATAACGGATTTTAGATTTGCTGAACTAGTACCAGAAGTAGTAGGAGAAATAGATAAAGACACTCAAACTATAAATCTTGTAGTTCCTTATAATACGGATATTACTAAGTTAGTACCAAGTATTGATTATATAGGTGTCTCCCTAGATCCAGCTAGTGGAGAAAGCCAGGACTTTACTAATCCAATTATATACACGGTAACAGCAGAGGATAATAGCGAGATACAATATGTAGCTATTGTTACATTAGCCAGTCCACCTAAGATAGGGGATAAGGTTTATCAATCCATTGATGTAGTGACTTTTGGGGTTGTTTTAGCTCCCCAAGCCACCTTTCTAAATGGCAGAAACAGTACAGCTTATGTCACAAGGGATTTTTGGATTGCTGATACAGAGGTAACTTATCAATTGTGGCATAAGGTTTACACATGGGCTCTAGAAAATGGTTATAGCTTCTATAATCAAGGAGCCCAAGGAAATGATGGTGGCGTGGGAGTAGAACCAACGGATCGAAAGAAGGAGCCTGTGACATCTGTAAATTGGTATGATGTTATCGCTTGGTGTAATGCTTTAACAGAATATTATAACCATCTATCTAGCTCCTCCCTTGAACCTGTCTATATAGATCAAAATAATAAAATCATCAGAAATGTTTTCCAGGTCGACCTAATAAATATACAGGAAAAAACTCAAGCCAAGGGGTTTCGTTTGCCCACTAGTAATGAGTGGGAACTGGCAGCCCGTTATCAAGGTGAAAACCAATGGACTCCTAGTACTTATGCCAGTGGAGCTACAGCATTTTATAGAGATGAAAATGCTACCAGTGCTGTTGCTTGGTATGATACCTCCAAAACTCACCAGGTTGCTCAGAAGCTTTCCAATACTTTAGGTCTTTATGATATGAGTGGTAATGTATGGGAATGGACCTTTACTACCTTCTCAGATCAATCAAAAAAGGTTATCCGTGGAGGGGCTTATAATAATACAAACAAAAATTCAAGTGGAGAAAACCTACAAACAGGACAAATATCTGAATTAGCGCCAGGAATATCATCACATAATCTCGGTTTTCGTTTTGTTAGAACAGCAGAGTAAACAAACCCATTCCTTGAGCAAATAAACTCTCCTCTGCATATAAATGATTGTATAGGAATGGTTGCAAGGGGGAAAATACTATCTTAAGAAATTGAATAAAATTACCCAAAAAAGGAGGATGAGTTTATTGATAGAACTTAATGGAGCAAATATGAGTGATGCAGATGTAGCGTATAAAATTTTAAAAGAAAAGAGACAGCCTGAATATTATAAAAACTTAATTGAAGAGGTCTTAAAGCAAAAAAACAATAATCATCTAGCTACTCCCCAAACTATGGCTGCCATTCATACTCAAATCAATTTAGACCATAGATTTTACCATTTGGGAAAAGGGCAATGGTCCCTACAAGAATGGCATAAAGGAGAAGCAAAAGAAAGCTTTAACATAGAGAGTTATGAAGACCAAGAGTAGGGGGAAAAAAACCAGACAGACCTCTTTTTCACCTTGACAGTCCCCCAGTAGAAGGATAGAATTGTAACGGTAATTAACAAAGTAAAATGCAATTATAACAGTTTTAAAGTAATATTGGGAGGGAAGGGGTTTGTCTAAATATATATTTATCACGGGTGGTGTTGTTTCTTCCCTAGGCAAAGGAATAACAGCGGCCTCCTTAGGACGATTATTAATAAGTCATGGCCTTAAGGTAACCATCCAAAAATTTGATCCATATATCAACATGGACCCAGGCACTATGAGTCCCTATCAGCACGGTGAAGTTTTTGTTACTGATGATGGAGCGGAAACTGATTTGGACTTAGGGCATTATGAACGCTTTACAGATGTCAGTGCCTCTAGACTTAATAATTTTACCACTGGTAAAATTTATTGGTCCGTAATTACTAAGGAACGTAAAGGGGAGTACCAAGGGGGTACAGTTCAGGTTATCCCTCATATTACAAACGAGATAAAGGAAAGGGTCTATTCATTAGCTAAAAATAATGATGTAGATGTAGTAATAGTAGAAGTAGGGGGAACTGTAGGCGATATCGAATCCCTACCCTTTCTGGAAGCTATTCGGCAAATAAAAAGTGATGTAGGCAGAGATAATTGCATGTATATCCATGTAACCCTAGTGCCTTATCTAGCTGCTGCTGGTGAAGCGAAGACAAAACCAACCCAACATAGCGTTAAAGAGCTTAGAAGCATTGGTATCCAACCCGATGCTATTGTTTGTAGAAGTGAAAGGCCCATATCTAAGGACATGGAAGAAAAAATAGCTTTATTCTGTGACATCGACCCTGAAGCAGTTATCCAGGTTGTAGATGCGGAAACTATTTATGAGATTCCCCTCATCCTTCAAAATGAAGGCCTTGACGATATAGTAATTGAGCGTTTAGGATTAAATTGTAATGGGACCAAATTGGAAGATTGGAGCAAAATGGTTCAAACCATTAAAAACCCTAAAGATAAGGTGAACATAGCCTTAGTAGGGAAATATGTTGAATTAAAAGATGCTTACATGAGTGTTGCTGAAGCCTTATTCCATGCAGGTATTCCTTATCAATTAGATGTTAATATCTCTTGGATTTCTTCAGAAAAGGTTAATGATGAAAATGCGGACGAGCTCTTTAAGGATATTCAGGGAATTTTAGTACCTGGTGGTTTTGGAGATCGAGGTATTGATGGTAAAATCGCTGCCATTAAATATGCTCGGGAAAAGAAAATTCCTTTCTTAGGCATTTGCCTGGGTATGCAGTTAGCCGTGGTAGAATTTGCCCGTAATGTCTTAAAATACAAAGATGCTCATAGCGTAGAGTTTGATGAAAATACTCCCTATCCAGTTATAGATTTATTACCAGAACAAAAAGAGGTTGTAGATTTAGGTGGAACCATGAGATTAGGTAAGTACCCCTGCCTTTTGAAAGAAGGCACAAAAGCTTATCAGGCTTATGGTAGCATGAATATAGAAGAAAGACATAGACATCGTTATGAGTTTAATAATGAATATAAAAAAGCAATGGAAGATGCCGGTCTTATAATTAGCGGCATTTATACAGAAAAGAACTTGGTAGAAGTTATCGAATTGGTTGATCATCCTTGGTTTGTGGCATCCCAATTCCATCCAGAATTCAAATCCAGACCCAATAAGCCCCATCCATTATTCAGGGAATTTGTTGGGGCCGCATATAAGATTAAATAAAGTACCACAATCAAAAACCTAGGGAGTTAAGCCCTAGGTTTTTTAGGCATACTATAGCTTGAGGGCATAGCTAGTTAGCTAGTGTCACGATGAAGGTGAATATATTGGGATGTGTGACGATGCATGTTAATATTATAGGATGTGTCGATGTGCCTAAAGACTTAGAAAAATACCATAAGCAAAACTGCTTGTCAGATATGGTTAAGGAGAAAGATTGTCTGCCAAAAATGTTTTTATTTTCAGTGGCACGGTGGCACAGTGACACGATGGCACGCTTCTTTCTTATAAAGTCACAAATAAGAAAATGAGGTGAATTCTTTGCAAGCCCGATTAATAAACGAAAATGAAAGGGAATATTTCAATAATTTCCTACAATCAGTCCCCAAAGGACATATTCTCCAATCCTATGAATGGGGCGAAATAAAAAGCAA
>JAAZJU010000153.1 GCA_012800195.1 Clostridia bacterium | reverse complement strand
GTTCTAACTGATTTTCCTTCTTCCAACACCTTAAGGGCCTTTTCAATAACTGCCACTTCTAAGGCCAAAGTTTTATCATGCTTAGCAGCCTTATGGTTTTTTTGATATCTTCTTTCTAAGATTTCCAGATCTGATAACATAAGTTCCATATTTATGGTCTCTACATCCCTTAGGGGATCCACATCACCGTCCACATGGATTACTTCATCATTTTCAAAACATCTAACCACATGGGCTATGGCTTCAACTTCTCGAATATGAGAAAGAAATTTATTACCTAGGCCCTCACCTTTACTTGCTCCTTTAACAAGACCTGCTATATCATAAAACTCTATGGTAGTCGGGACAAGTCTCTTCGAACCATATATGGTAGCTAATTTTTCTAATCTTTCGTCAGGAACAGCAACTACTCCTACATTGGGTTCAATAGTACAAAAAGGGTAATTGGCTGATTCTGCACCTGCCTGGGTTATCGCATTAAAAAGGGTGCTTTTTCCTACATTTGGTAATCCTACTATTCCTATTTTCACTTTCCTTTTCCTTTCCCTTCCTGAAGAGTTATTTAGATAAATTAAATGTACAAGTTTAAATTATACCACAAATTCCTTATCTATTATATATCAAGGTAAAAAAGAGTAAATAGATAAAAAAGTAGCTAATTAAATAAAGTAACACTATAATAGTAATACAACTAAAGGATTGGAGACTTGACCCTAATTATGACAAAAAACTGGCAAAGGAACATAATACTTTTTTTAGCAAGCCAAACCATATCCCTTTTTGGTTCTTCTCTGGTTCAATATGCCATTATGTGGTATATCACCTTAGAAACAAAATCAGGAATAATGATGACCATCTCAATTATTTGTGGTTTTTTGCCAACCCTGTTTTTATCTCCTTTTGCGGGGGTTTGGGTGGACCGTTTTAGTCGTAAAAGCCTCATTATTTTAGCAGATGCTTTAATTGCTTTATCCACTCTTATTTCAGCTATCATATTTATAAAGGGTTTTGGATCATTATGGTTACTTTTTGTAATGTCGGCCATTAGGGCCTTAGGTGCTGCAGTGCAAATGCCGGCAGTGGGAGCTCTGATCCCCCAAATAGTCCCCGAGGACAAGCTTACTCAGGTCAACGGAGCCAATGGGAGCATAATGGCTATAGTAAACCTTATATCACCAATGGTAAGTGCTGCTTTATTGACTATGACTACCTTAGAGCTAATTTTCTTTATAGATGTTGTTACAGCAATTATAGCTATTCTAATCCTCTTGTTATTCTTACCAATACCAGTTCATGCAAAAGCTCTAAATAAGGAGCCGATAAGTTATTTCAACGATCTGGCCCAAGGCTTTAACTACATTAAAAAACATGAGTTTATCAAGAAATTCTTTTATTTTATGGCGATTTTCCTTATCCTCGTTACCCCTGTTGCTTTTTTAACACCACTGCAGGTAGCCCGGAGCTTTGGTGATGATGTTTGGCGTCTGACAGCCATTGAAATTGCCTTTTCTCTGGGAATGATGGCTGGTGGCGCTATTATAGCCACCTGGGGTGGGTTTAAGAATAAAATTCATACCATGACCTTATCCATATTCTTAACGGGAATGCTCACTTTTTTATTAGGTTTTACGCCGATTTTTTCTTTATACTTAGTCTTTATGGCTATCTCAGGAGTGGCTATGCCTATTTTCCATACTCCAGCGACGGTTTTACTACAGGAAAAGGTGGAAGCAGATTTTCTAGGGAGAATATTTGGTATTCTAACAATGATCTCCAGTGCTGTGATGCCTTTAGGAATGCTTGTTTTTGGTCCTCTTTCTGATTTAATAGAAATAGAATGGTTATTGATGGGAACAGGCTTATTGATTTTTATCCAGGGGTTTTTCTTAATAAAAAACAATGCTTTGCTTGAGGCAGGTAAACCAATAGTAAAACAGGAATAAAAAACCCTCGGTACTGGAAATACCCAAACCGAGGGTTTGAAAACTTTAAATGGTCCATTGATTATGGATAATGCCTACTAAGAACCATTTACCTTCATATTCTTCGAAGACCAGTCGAAGGCTTTGCCAATCCATTCCTTCATATTCAGGGTTAAAGCCAGGGAAATAATATTCAACAATAATTGGGTTCTCATAGACTTGGAATTGGTTTTCTAGCATATTGCCAGAGCTTAAAACTGTATTATAGCCTATTTCGGGAGCATTCGCAAAATCTGCAGTATAAACAAATTTATCATAATATTCCTTTGGAGTTAGTTTGATTTCATCGCCAATTCCATCATAATTTCCCCAAATATATTCTTTTTCATTTTCTAGAAAGCTCTTAATTTCTTCTTTGGTAAATAGAAGATCTTTTTCTAAGGAAACATAGGTATAAGGCGTAAATCTAACTCCTTCTACAGGATGTACAAGGGAAGACAGAGTATCCATATCTTTTTCAGCCAATGCAGTAATAACATTAGTTGAAGTCTCGGAAATTATTTCTTCTGCCATTTCAGGTTTAATAACACCTTCTTCTGTGTACTCATACTCAAACGGAGTCTTTTCGTCGGGCAAATTATTTGGTTGTTCTTCACAGGCAACTAATACAGAAGCTAATAAAATACAAAGTACTATTAAAGCTAATCTAAATCTCATTTTAAAACCTCCTTTATCAAGGTTAGACGAAATAATATTAGAAATGTTCCTTACCCAACCTTCCTTATAGTTTTTGTCAGAATGAAACGAGGTTTAGAAGAAAGGAGGGCTTATGAAATATATCTATCAATTTACTCTTATTTTATTTATTACCTTTTTGGGCGAATTTATTTATAATATTATACCTCTGCCTATTCCAGCTAGTATCTATGGCCTACTTATAATGCTTTTTTGTCTACAAGTTAAAATTATTAAGCTAGAAATGGTTAAAGAAGCTGGGGCATTTTTATTGGAGGCTATGCCCTTAATGTTTATTCCTGCAGCAGTAGGTCTACTTACTGTTTGGCAGGAAGTAACTGATATTCTATTACCCCTAATTATAATAATTATCTTCAGTACCATTATTGTTATGGCCGCTACAGGGAGAACAACCCAATTTATAATAAGACAAGGGGGAGAGTCAGATAATGAAAGAAATAATTTGTAATTCTGTTTATTTTGGAGTAACTATTAGCATCCTAAGTTATATCTTGGGAGTTCAGTTAAAAAAGAAATTTGGCTGGCGGCTTTTAAACCCTTTGCTTGTTTCTATTGTGTTAGTTATTAGTTTTTTACTGATTTTTGAAATCGATTTTGAAGCCTATGATAAGGGTGCCAAATATCTTAGTTATTTTTTGACCCCGGCCACGGTTTGTTTAGCCATTCCTTTATACCAACAATTAGAATTACTAAAGAAAAATTTAAAAGCTGTAATGATTGGTATTTCAGCAGGAGTATTATCAAGCTTTGGTAGTATACTTGCTTTATCCTATCTATTTCAATTAACTCATGTGCAATATGTGACCTTGTTACCCAAGTCCATTACCACTGCCATAGGCATTGGATTATCTCAGGAAATAGGGGGAATACCAACTATTACAGTGGCGGTTATTATAGTAACTGGAGTATTTGGTAATATTTTTGCTGAAAGTATTTGTAAATTGTTTAATATTAAAGATCCTATCGCAGTAGGTTTATCTATTGGTACAGCAGCCCATGCCATGGGAACAGCCAAGGCTTTGGAAATGGGAGAGGTAGAGGGGGCAATGAGCAGCTTATCTGTTGCAGTAGCAGGAATCTTAACAGTGATATCTGCTTCCTTTTTTGTCAATCTATTATAAAATCTAGAACAGTAAAATACCAAAGTAAGCTCCTTCCTAAAGGGAAGGAGCTTGTTTTGTTGATGAACTTCTAGGAAAGCCAATTAGGATTGCCAGAATAGCAAAAAAAGCTAAGGTAAATTGGTACCAAAGGGTTGGAATTATGGCAAAGGGAGATAAATTAGCTAAGGAACCGGCTAATAGGATTTGAGCACCATAGGGTATAATTCCCTGCCAGACACAGGAAAATATGTCTATAATACTGGCACTCCTTTTAGGTTCCACCCCATGTTTTTCCGCTATATCCTTGGCAATTGGGCCAGACAAAACAATTGCTACGGTGTTATTAGCAGTGGCGATATCAGCTAAGCTCACCAGTCCCGCTATACCCAGTTCAGCACCTTTTTTAGTTCTTATCCTAGAACTAATAGAGGTTAATAAATAGTCTAATCCGCCATACTCACGGGTTAATTCTACGAGGCCTCCAGTTAAAAAGGAAAGCAAGAATATTTCTTGCATGCTGGTAAAACCAGCGTAGATAGTTTGAGTAAGTTCTAAGAGGCCGAAGTCTCCGCTAATTAATCCAATAATCCCGGCAGAAAAGATACCAATGGTTAAAACAGCAAATACATTAAGACCTAATAGAGCTAAAACCAGTACTAAAAAATATGGAATTACCTTTATCAATTGATAAGGATATTCTCCAGTTATTACCCCGGCATCACTAAAGAAGGTCAATAAGATAATTGTTAATAAGGCTGCTGGTAAGGCTATAAAGAAATTCGCTCTGAATTTATCTTTCATATCTGCTCCTTGGGTCCTAGTAGCGGCAATGGTCGTATCGGAGATCATGGAAAGATTATCACCAAACATTGCTCCACCAACCACAGCCCCTACGGCAATGGCTAAGCCAATACCTGTTTTATCAGCAATCCCTATGGCAATAGGTGCCATCGCACCGATGGTTCCCATTGAAGTCCCCATAGCAGTGGCAATAAAAGATGATATTACAAAAATACCAGGCAAAAGTAAACTACTGGGAATAATAGATACTCCAAGGTTTACCGTTGATTCTACACCACCCATTGCGTCGGCAGTAGCTGCAAAGGCACCAGCCAACAAGAAGACTAGACACATTATTATTATATTGGAATTTCCTATTCCTCTTACAATAATATCTACTTTTTCATTTAATGAACCCTTTAAAACTATAATACCAACAATAAGTCCCATAAAAGCCGCTACTGGGGCAGGTAATTGATAGAAAGCAAACTCTACCTCTTTAATATAATGGAGGTAAAAACCTGTCCCTAAAAAAATAATTAAAAATGTTGCCAATGGGAGTAAGGCCAAAGCTGGTTGTTTGTTTTTGTTCATTTTCTTTCCTCCTTAATAAAATAAATAAAAAATAAAAAATGTCTTTCCCACAAATGGAAAAGACATAATATTAATATCACTTTATATCTCTTCTCATCTGTCAGAACTCTTGTTCTGCTGGAATTGGCACCTTAATTTAGGTTGCCGAGACTTCACTGGGCCAGTCCCTCCGTCTCTCTGGATGAAAAGCTTCTATTTAATTTTGAACTAATCTTAGCAGGAGGCGGTACAATTGTCAATAAAAATAATTTAAACCAAAATTTAGTAAAAAACCTTAATAAATCTATAGCTTTTCTGAAATAATAGTCCTGAATCAAGGTGTTGAAAATATACTCTTGGTCAACTGAAAAACGAAGGAGTAACTGTACATGAAAAGGGATCATGTAGTATTTGGAGGTATAGCAGGAGTTCTAGGTGGGATATTAGTTCCATTGTTTGCGGGACTTCCTGCTAAATTGCTGGGTTTAACCGATAGATTGTTTTATGACTTCGCAATGGCACTTATCCTTTATAATCCCCAGAAGGAAATTATAGATTACATGGTAGGAATACTGGCCCATGTTACTAATTCAGCAATATTAGGAGTAATTTTATCAGGTGTAATATATTTTACTTCTGCTAAATATCAACTTTTTAAAGGCTTTGGGATGGGAATAACTGTCTGGCTTGTTTTTACGGTGATGGGGACTTTGTTTAGGATGCCCCTATTTACCAATATCCCGCCCAATGCTGCTTTGGTAACCTATTTTACCTCTGCATTATGGGGAGTGACCTCTGCATATATCCTGGCTGTACTGAATGCCAGATTTTCTGAAGAGAAGGAAGGGCTTAAAGGTATTAAGGTAAAAAATCTAATTAAAATTGGAGCTACCTCCAATCCAGCTTTAAAACCCACATCTAGAAAAAGGCAATATCCTAAAAAACTAAAAAGATTTTCATAGATAGCCCTGGTTTTATGGGCTATTTTTATTTGACTGTTATTATTGCGAAATAAGCGTTTGAAATATACAATGGAACTAGTTTTCATTAAGGTGGGGAAAAGATGATGGAAGGTACAAAGGAACTAACTAAAGAAGCAAATAAAAAATTATATAATGAGACTAATTTAAGGATTATTTTTTCCATTACGCTCATGGCTGTCTTAGGAGTATCTAGCATTACTC
>JAAZJU010000018.1 GCA_012800195.1 Clostridia bacterium | reverse complement strand
TTCTAACCAGAGAGATTGCCTGTCAGATGCTTCTAACAAGCAAGATTCCTTGTCAGACATGTCTCGGTTTTCGGTAGCACAGTGGCACGGTGTCACGATGACACTGTGTTTTCTTACACACTGTCATCCAGAATTGCTTATAAGCCGTCATGCTGACATGCAGAATATCCCGTTAGCCTAATGCAGACATCCATAATTACTTGTAAGCCGTAATGCCGACCTGTAGATTATCCTTTGAGCCATAATGCTGTCATGCAGGCTAGCCCTTGAGCATCAGTAGCCTTCGTTGGAACTTCCTACTACCTCACACTCTCCCTTTTGGCAGAGATGGTGGCAGAAGGGACATTCCAGACTGTCTTCTTTATTTTTGGAAAACATCAGGCCGCATTCACTGCACTTATAGCTTTGTTCAGTATTATCAGGTCTAGATTCTAATACCATTTAACTAACCTCCTCTTTTTAAGGTTAGCTTTCCCCTTTTGCAGTGGTTATTATTATACCTTGCAAAATATCTTTTTCACTGACTGTGATTTCATCTTTATCCAACATACGTAATAGTTCTTTTAAAATCAGGGTGCCATAGGTTATAATGTCTGCCCTTTCTGGTTGCAAGCCTTTAAGATTTTTTCTTTGGGCTAAGGACATAGTAATTAGTTGATTATATATTTGACTTATCTCTGGAGAGGTTAATTTAAAACCTTCCACTTGCTCCCCATCGTAAGTCTCTAATTCTAGCTTGATAGCCGCTAAGGTAGTAATTGTGCCCCCCACACCGATTAAGGTAAAATTACTGGGAAATTGGGAAGTAATCAATTGCTTTAGGATTTCCTGAACTCTGGGTTTCAAATCTTTATTTTCCTTTAAGCGCACAGCCCCCAAATTTACACTTTTAAACTCAATTCCTTCAGGAGTGGGATAAATTAGCTCGGTGCTTCCCCCGCCTATATCCACAACCATCTTGGGAAGGCCTTCAACACCTTCTCCACCAGTAGCTCCCAGATAACTAAGCTTGGCTTCTTCTGTTCCTGTTAAAACCTGAACAGTCAGTCCAGTCTTTTCTTTAATTTGTTCTAGAACCCACACTTTATTGCTAGCATCCCTTACTGCACTGGTAGCTACGGTGCGAATGGTTTCAACTTGATATAGAGCACATTTTCTCTGGTATTCCTGTAAACAATCAATAGTTCGCTGTAAGACCTGGGGTTTTATTTCCCGGAATTTCTCCATTCCCTCACCAATGCGAGTAGTACGAAGATCCTTATATATTTCTTGCACTCCTTGGTAAGAATAATCAGCAATTAAGAGCCTGGTGCTATTGGTCCCCATATCTATTGCTCCAATCCGCATAGGCCACACCCCCCTAAAAAGAATAAAAGAGCACCCAAACTGGGTGCTAGGATCTACTGTTTCTTCTTCTTTTTTGTTCTGTATTCTTTTTGAGGAAAGCTAATTTTTCCTCACTATCTTTAATGAATTTGGAAAGTTTATCTTCAAAAGATATATCAGGCTTTTTAGGTTTAACCTTAGCTTGCCGAATGGATAAGCCTATTTTTCCTTTATCATCAATATTGATTACTTTAACCTTTACCTTATCCCGATCCTTGAGAAAATCATTAACATCTTTTACATAGGTATCCGCCACTTCAGAAATATGAACTAAGCCTGTTATACCTCCTGGTAATTCAATAAAAGCTCCAAAATTAGTAATACCGGTTACAACACCTTCTACAATTTGCCCTTTTGCAATGGACATTCCGTAAAAAATCCTCCCCTATTTAACATTGTATTCATGATATTCAGACCATGCATATTATAATTATATCTCCCCCAAGACCAAAGTCAAGAATTATTAATCGGCTTCTCTAGCCCGCATGATGACAATTTCTCCCTCCTTAATTAAACCTAGCTTTTCTCGGGCTATTTTTTCTATAGCTTCGGGGCTATGTAAGTATTCCACTTCATTCAATAGTTCATTGTTAATCTCTTGAAGTTCAGTATACTCTTGCTCTAAAGCGGAGAGCTCTTTTTTCAATTGGTGTATTTGATAAAAGCCTTGTCCAAAATTAAAGGCTAAATAGAAAATTAGGCTCCCTAAAATCAGGGTCATTAATTTCCGCCCTATCATTTTGCCCTTGCTTTTTCTAGTTCTTCTCTTAGGCTTTTCTCTTCGATCCATTATTCATCATCCTCCACCAAACCTAAGACAGCTCCAGGAACAACAATAACTACTTCATAACCCTTTCCTCTGGCCCTATTATATAAAGTTGCCACCGTACTGGGACTTAAGCCTAATTTTTTAGCTATAGTTTCATTGGAATTACCAGTTTCTTTGAGGGCCACCACTTGTCTTTCTCTAAAACTCAGCTTTTCCACACCTCGTATTTCCATCTTCATAAAGTTTCACCATTTTCTGGTAGTTCATCCACAGGGTTATCCACAATGTGTGGACAATTTGTCTACAATATTATTACTTATCCACATAGTTCTAGCTAAATAGAAAAACTCCTGCCTAAAAAAACCATTATTTTTAAAAAAGAGAAAGTCAGTCCCTTAGACCGACCCACTCCTCATGAAAATCTTAGTCTTGATCCTTGGGCCCTTTTCTTTTTAAGAGAGCCAACATTTTTTCAATTGCCCCTTTGAATTTGCCTTTTATTTTTGCCATTATTTTTTTTATAAATCGCCCCAGAGTGTAAAATCCAGTAGCTATCAAACCTAAAGGCACTAAAATAATTTTATAAATAAGAGCAAAGGGCCAAGTAACAACCTTCCAAAGAAATTTTATCGTCTTATAGATGCCAAAAAAGATTTTACTGATAATCCTCTGCCCTTTTAGGCTGCAATATTTAATATACATTAGAAAACCTAGGGCTAAGCCTAAGAAAACATAAACTCTTACCTCTCCCCAATTGCCTAACAAGAGCAGAGTAAAGACCATGATGGTAATTATCACCCAGAAGAAAAGATCGCCAATAAAAGTGCCCAATTTTTTCGGTTGCCAGAGCCCTCTTGTTACTCGGTAAATATCATAAATTATGCCCACAAGAAAACCAATGCCAATGGTTATCACTAAACTTACGGCCTGCTGATATACTGATTGCATAGTATCCTTACCTAGCGTAAAAGCTTAGAAATAATGTTTTTTCCTTTGTTTTTCATTTTGGCACCTTTGTCTTCCACATACTCAATCCTGTGTATATATCCATCCACCACTATTTTCCCCTGTTCTAGATTAAGGGTCGTAATGTGCATACCCTCTCCTTTAATATCTAAGAGCCCTAATTTGGTTTCCATTAATATTTCTGTATCATCATAGGATATTACATTGTTAACTGCTGATGCCTCGAATCTTTCTCTATTAATTAGGTTAAGATTACTTCCTCCTGTTTTGACCTCCATGCTTATACTTACCTCCTTCACTCTAGTCCTTGCTAAGTTATATGCTTTTTTTAAAGTTTTCAGTACTAAAAAAAGTCCCTGGAAAGGGACTTTAGAATCATTTATACTCTTTGACTATTTCTACATCTTTGAAAAAGTATTGAACAATCTCTTCTGGAGATTTACCTTTTTCCGCTAGAGCTCTGGCTCCCCACTGGCTCATTCCTACTCCATGACCAAAGCCTTTACCTGTCATCACAACCTTGCCGCCTTGGACGCTAAGACTAGTTAAAAGAGTTGATCGCATTTCTGTACTACCTAAGGCAAGTCTTAGAGCAGGACCACTCACCTCAGTTTGGCCAAACCTGATTTTGGTAGCCCGTCCTGAAGGACCTTTTTCTGTTATTTCTGCAGAAGTAAAGTTGCCGGGATTTTGTCCTGTAACCTCTTGAACAGCCTTAGCAACTTGAGCAATAGGGAAGCTTACTTGCCAATTTTTATTTTCCTTCACCGTAATATTTATACCTGGATCATCTACTACCTGAATAAAGGGTGTGGGAGACTGGGTATAGCCTAAGCCTTCTTCAGCAGTTGCTGTCTTGCCACCAGCATCCGCATGAAACCAGGTTTTAATCAATTTCCCCTGGTAACGAGCCACTTCTCCTCTAGTACTATCCACGGCCTTCACTACATTATCATTTATTCTGTCTGGATTATAGGCTTGAAATTCTTCTATATCCGTTGAAGCATCGGTACCTCTCGCTGGCACTCCACCCTCTTCAATCTTAACTAATGTAAAGGTTCTAGCAATAATAGCCTGAGCAGCTAAGGCTTCCCTGGGCCACTTAGGATCCATTTCAGCAGCAACTACCCCATATAAATATTCTTCTAGAGCTATCTCTTTGGTTTCTCCTGTTTCCGCAACATATAAACTAATTGTTGGCTCTTGGTCAGTAGGTTCTTTTTGCTCAGGTCTTTTTTGAGGAGTACAGGCCACAATTAAAATTAGAATCAACGCGATAAATATTATTAGCCTTCCCTTGCTTTTTCCCATAAAAATTCCCCCTTTAAATTGTTTATACCTTTAGTATCACAAGAAATGCGCACATTATTCGTTTCCCTTATAGTGCGCATTTCAGTACTGTATTCCTTAGCCACTTTGCATAATTGCAAAGTTATATAAATTCCTACAGTAGAATAAGAGGGGGGAAATATTCATGTTATCTTATAAGCAATTCTTGTAGTCAGCGAAGCCGTTATTCCGCGGGCGCGTTTTTAAACTTCTATGTCATTCTTTATGACGGCATCACGGCTAATAAGTTTTTCTGCATGTCAGCATTACGGCTCAAGAGATACTCTGCACGTCAGCATGACGTCTAATAAGCTAATCTGATTGACAGCATTACTGCTTTCTGGTTATTCTGTATGTCAGCATTTAAGCTTACATGCTGACCCCTAAGCTAGACAGATTAGACATAATGCAGACCAAAAAGCTAGACGTAGGAGACGTAATGCCGACCATTGAGCTAGACCAAAACTCTTACACACTTACACACTTACACACTAACTAACTAACTCACTCAGATAATAATTCATACATTTCCCGGGCTTTAGCAGCAGGTACATTATCCGCTACTTCTAATATTTTGGCTTTAATTACTTTCTCGCCAAAGGTTATTTCTATCACATCTCCAACTTTGACCACACTACCAGCCTTAGCTGTAGTGCCGTTTATTTTTACTTTCCCACCATCACAAACCTCTTTGGCCACTGTTCGTCTCTTAATTAAGCGGGAAACCTTTAAAAATTTATCTAAACGCATTGCCTATCCTCCATTTACTTCTTTCATCTTTCCAGAGTATCATAGTACAAAAAATCAGGCTCAATTGAACCTGATCTTTTAATTATTATTTATTTGCCTTCTACAGCTTCTTTTAAAGCTTTACCAGCTTTGAAAGCAGGCACTTTGGCTGCAGGAATTTGGATTTCTTCTCCTGTTTGTGGATTACGGCCAGTACGAGCTTTTCTTTCTCTTACTTCAAAAGTACCAAAACCTACTAATTGAACCTTTTCACCTTTAGCTAAAGCTTCTTCTATGCTAGCAAATACAGCACTAACGGCTTTTTCGGCATCCTTTTTAGTTAATTCGGATTTTTCAGCAACACTACTTACTAATTCGGTTTTGTTCAAAACAAATCCCTCCTATGTATTATAAAAAATAAATAACATGTTCACCAATATTCGTCCTCAGATATGGATTTTCCTGCAAAAAATACCAATAACCAAAAATAATTTCATGTTTCTTCTCTTTTAGCTAGATCCCACCAATAGTCAAGTTCCTCTAAAGACATGTCCTTAAGTTCTTGCTCTGTTCTTTTCACTTGCTTTTCAATAAAGGAAAATCTAGATCTAAACTTCCTAATTGTAGTAAGCAGTGCCTCTTCGGGGACTATTCTTAAAAAACGAGCTAGATTTACTAAAGCAAAAAGGACATCCCCGAATTCTGCATTAATCTTATCCTGTTCCTGCTTCTCAATTGCTCCTTTAAGTTCCCTTATTTCTTCATAGACTTTGTCCCATGGTCCCTGAATATCCGGCCAATCGAAACCAACCTGAGCCGCCTTTTCCTGAATCTTTAAGGCTTGCATTAAAGCAGGTAATCCCCTTGGAATGTTATCTAAAATTCCCTTTTCTACAGTATTACCCTTTTCCTGGGCTTTAATCATTTCCCAGTTTTTTAATACTTCTGTAGAACCAGAAACAGTAATATCTCCAAAAACATGGGGATGGCGTCTAATCATCTTCTCGGTAACTCCCTGAATTACCTGATTTAAATCAAAATTTCCCTTTTCTTCGGCCAGTTTTCCGTGAAAAACCACTTGCAATAGTAAGTCTCCCAATTCCTCACAAAGATTATGCATATCCTGATTATCAATAGCTTCGATTACTTCATAACATTCTTCTATTAAATATCTTTTTAGAGAGTGATGGTCTTGTTTTCTATCCCAAGGACATCCTCCCGGTGCTAAAAGCTTGTCCATAACCTCAGTTAAAGGATCTAAGGGAAATTGACAATTACTTACTGAATCTTCACGGGGATTTATCTTGATTTGGGGCGGTACATAGACAGAGGTTAAATGATCTAACCACTCCAAATGGTCCAATTGATAAAGAGGTAGTTCTTCAATCTTTTCCAAATCTTCGATACCCGCTCCTCTAATGACCTTTATCATATGATCGTCAGAATAATGTTCCATTAGATCCAGTTTTAAATCAGAAGCAAGAAGTCGGTTATAAACCTGGCAAATTAATAATCCGTTATTACTGTTGATCTGCTCAACTTTAAGATCCATAGCATCTAAAATCTGTAAGCCCTGGGTTGGATCCACTTTAATTAAAGGGTAAATAACATCTAGAAAACTTAGGGCTGGAAAAATTTCCAGCTCAATTCCTTCTTCTAGACTCCTTTCCCTAAGAAGAGTAGTAGTTGACTCTGCTACCAAGGGGCTTCCCGGAACAGCATAAATAATTTCTTTTCCCTTTAGAGCCTCCTGGATTAAATGTTCTACAATAGCTCGGTACACATCTTGGAAATTTTCATATTGATTATAATAGTGATCTAAACTTTTAAACTGAATGCCCCAGGCCGAAAAATTCTCTACCACTGGATGCTCCTTGGTGCGAAGATAAGTATTGGTTGAACCCTTGAGTTTTTCTAGCACCCTAACACTAATATCCTTGTCTGAGCCTGGTCCTAAGCCCAGAACTGTAATTTTACCCATCTTAATCCCTCACTAACTTAATCTTCCTTAAAAACTTAGTTATTTTCAGGCCTAATTTAGGAACTTTCTCTATATCTTGACCCGTAATACCTCCAATTAATAAAAGAACAAAAAAGTAAATAAAGCCACCTAGGGCTATTGCTAGTAGGGTACTAAAACTATTTCTAATCCCCACGGCCATTAGCTGTTTATAACTGAATAATACCCCAAAAGCCATTACCCCTACCGCTACTAAGGGCTTTAATAAATGATCCTGAAACTTAAACCATTGCCTGCCTAAGATTTTAGTCAAGGAATAAATATTTTTAAAGGTAGCCACCAGAAACCCGATAACTGTAGCAAGAGCAGCTCCCTTTATTCCTAGGGGAGTTAGGGCTGTTAGGGTAAAGGTCAAAATACCCTTAACCAAGGCCCCCAAAAACAGGCTAGTCACTGGAATGATGGGTTTATTAAGCCCCTGTAAGGTTCCTGTAGATGTTTGATACAATCCTACAATTAATACTGTTGGTGCTAACCAAGCTAAAGGAATCCCCGCCTCAGGTAAATCATAAAGAAGCTCACAAATGGGCTCCGCTAATACCCAGAGGCCTACAGAAGCAGGAACTACAATAATTAAAGCCAGCCTTAAGGCAGAGGAAAATTGATATTTAATATTGTTAAATTTCCCGGCCGCTAAAGATTCTGTAATAGCTGGAACTAGGCTAGCTGCCAAAGCAGTGGTAATTATAAAAGGTAAATTGATAAGTGCACCAGCCATACCAGATAATTGGCCATAAAGACTTGTAGCCTCATCAAAGGAAAACCCTGCCGTCTGCAAACTAAAGGGCACCAACAGGGCATCCATAGTCTGCATTAAGGGTAAAACTAGCCCCCCTATGGAAATGGGGATTGCTAAATAGATTATTTGCTTTGCTAGGCTAGGATAACTTTCTAACGGTTTACTTGGACTATTCTTAAATTCATTTTTATATTTAGATTTTCTCCATAAATAAATGAAGATCAGTAATAATAATCCCGCTAAGCCCCCAGTAGCTGTCCCAAAGATGGCTCCAGCTGCTGCATATTCAACACCCCAGGGTAATAAGTAAAAGGCTCCAACAAAAACAGTGGTCACCCTGACCAATTGCTCTATAATCTGAGAGAGAGCTGTGGGAGTCATGGTCTGAAAGCCCTGAAAATACCCTCGCAGGGTGGCCATAGCCGAGGTTAATAAAATTGCAGGGGCAATGGCCTTAAGACTTAAGGCTGCTCTGGGGTCCTGCAAGATATTGCTGGCAATAAAATCAGCACCCAGATACAAAGTTAAAGAAGCTATGGCCCCTATCATTAGGAGCATGGCCATGGAAGTACCAAAAACTCTTTGGATACCTTGGAAATCCTCTTTATAATATCGCTCTGCCACTAGCTTAGAGATGGCTAAAGGTATGCCTGCCGTACTAACTGCTAAAATAATCAGATAAAAGGGATAAGCCATCTGATAAAGCCCTACCCCTTCATCTCCCACAATTCTAGCAAAGGGAATCCTATAAAGAGCACCTAGAATCTTACTAATTATCCCTGCTAAACTTAATATTAATGCTCCTTTTACAAAAGATGATTTATACTCCACTTACCCTACTCCTCTTTCTCTAGTCGCGCTCACGCGTTCATGAAATAATGAATTCTCGTTCTTTTACTATCTTAGCTTACTATTTCCTAGATAGCAAAAATAAAATAAAAAAAGGGTGGTGTTCATCTCACCACCACCTACCTCTATTGTTCCATTTGTTTTGCTAGGAAGGCTGCTGCAGTTTCGGCTAATTTTAGTTCTAGATTGGTCATCTTCACATTGGGTTCCTTGGTGGCGATAATTACTGCACCAATGGGATCACCTTCGGCTACAATTGGGGCTATAACCTCTGAAGTAAATTGACATTCTATACCGACATTATCGCCATCATTCCCCTTACAATAAGGATGATTTTCTGGTTCATTGATGGTGATAGCTCTTCTTTCTTCCATCACCTTTTCAACTGCTGTGCCAATGGATTTGTTGAGATACTCTCTCTTAGGACCACCAGCTACTGCAATAATGTGGTCTCTATCGACAATACAGGCAATATGTCCAATAGCCTCATGTAAGGAATCAGCATACTCTTGAGCAAACTCCCCTAATTCTCCAATGGGGGAATACTTTTTCAGTATTACTTCTCCTTCCCTATCTACAAATATTTCTAAGGGATCTCCTTCACGGATACGTAGGGTTCTGCGGATTTCTTTCGGGATAACTACTCGTCCTAAATCATCAATACGCCTTACGATTCCTGTTGCCTTCATTTAATTTATGTCCCTCCTTTATGGGTACGATGGGCAAGTGAACTCTTTCAGTGATAGTATATAGCCCCAGCTATTTAATTATTCATTTATTTCCCATGGTACAAATTGAAAAGTTAACTGTGCCCTCTAGTTCAAGTATCTGTATTTTCTTCTAAAATATGCATTTCTTTTTTGCTTTCAAATATCCCCACCACAATAAGGACCGTATCTTTCGCTTCCCTTAAAGTAGGCATTTCGGTAATATATTTCTTAGCCACTTTATAAAATTCTAAAGTAATATAAATTTTTACAGTATAAAAAAGCTCCCAGAAATCTTAGTTCTGGGAGCCTTGATTGCACCTAGCTTTTAATTATTCTTCTTGATTTTCTTCCCCTTCAGGAACCTCTTCTTGAGTACTTTCTTCTTGCTGTTTGGCATTAAATTCTTCTTCTAATTTATTTATTATTTCTGCTTCTTCCCTCAAATCAAACATATATTCATAAAATTTTTGGTTCTTGGCTTCATAGATTAAATTTTCTTCTAATTCATCTTTAATTTCTTCGAAGGTGAGTTGTTTAGCTTCTTTCTTATCTTCCACCCGAATCACATGAAATCCGTGAATAGTCTCTACGGGCTCAGTGCTAACTTCACCAATTTCCATAGCAAAGGCAGCTTCTTCAAAGGGTTCTACCATCCTTCCTCTGGTAAAGTATCCCAAATCACCTTCATTGACTTTGGCTGAGGGATCTGTAGATTTTAGAACAGCCAATTCTGCCATGTCTTTATCTTCTTCTACTATTTGCTTAATTATAGCCTCGGCTTCCTCTTTCGTCTCTAATAAAATATGTCTAGCTTTTACCTGTTCTGGCTCATAAAACTGTTCTTTATTTTCATTGTAGTATTCTTTTAAATCAACTTGGGGAGAAGTTATATCCTTGGTAATTTCATCAAACAGGACATTGAATAACACTTGATTACCTAAGATGTCTCTGATATCTTGGTCACTCATTTTAAGATATTTGTTAAAGTATTCCTTATATTCCTTTTCAGAGCTGAATTGACTCTTATAAAGGTCGATCTCTTGGTCTACCTCTTCCTTAGTAACCTTGATATTCAATTTTTCTGCCTCTTGTTTTAGCAATACTTCGTCAACTAAACTATCTAAAACTTGCAATTCAAAAATCTCAAGATAAGGGGCCATTTGGGGATTGCTTAAATCAAAACCATTCATGGCAGCGGTTTGCTCCACTCTTTTATCTAACTGACCTCTAGTAATATTTTCACCATTTACAATTGCCACAACTTCACTATTGTCACCTTTACTACAACCAACTAAGGATATAGCTAAGATGGCTATTAGAGTAAAAATCAAAACTTTTCTAGCCATTCATTTTCCTCCCTTGTTTCCAACAGATTGTTTTAGTCACTTAAGTGGCTTAAGTAACGACTATCCCATTATAACAAAGTTTACTTCTGGGATACAAGGGTGGATATTTCCTTTAAAATCCTTTCTAATAATTTAAAAATATCCTCTTGTCCCAACCGGGCAATATTTATTTTAATTTTTAAGTTTTTATCAGCAGAAAAACTAAGTCTTCTCCTAAACCGCTGAGCTAAATCCATTAATTGAGAGCCCGTTAGCCCTGGGTCCTGATAAAAACTTAAAGTAATCATTTGTCCCTTTTGTTCAATGCCGTTTATTCTGGAATTCAAAGCCAGGACCTTTAATCTAGCTATTTTCAAGAGATTATAAGTTTCTAAAGGAATATCACCAAAACGATCCACCAGCTCATCCTCGATATCATCAACCTGCTCCATATTCTTAGCCAAACGTATCCGCTGATATAGATCCAACTTAGTTCCATGGTCTGAAATATATTTATTATCAATAAAAGCACTAACCTTTAGATCTATTTCAATAGTTATTTCCTCTGGTTTGGCAATACCTTTTAATTCTTGAACGGCTTCTTCTAACATTTTGCAATACATATCAAAACCTACAGCAGAAATCTGTCCATGTTGTTCAGGCCCTAATAAATTACCCGCCCCCCTTATCTCCAAATCTCGCATAGCAATTTTGAAGCCTGAGCCTAGTTCCGTAAATTCTTTAATAGCATGTAGTCTTTTTTCTGCTATAGCCGAGAGAGTTTTCTCTTTTTTATAGGTAAGATAGGCATAAGCCACCCGATTAGTCCTCCCTACCCGTCCCCTTAATTGGTAAAGCTGAGAAAGGCCTAATCTATCAGCTTCATTGATGATTAAAGTATTGGCGTTAGAGATATCCAAGCCTGTTTCAATTATGGTGGTACAGATTAAGACATCTATTTCTTGCTCCATAAACTGTAGCATTATATTTTCTAGATAAGTCTCCTTCATTTGACCATGGGCAGTAGCAACTCTAGCTTCAGGAACTAAAGACCTCACCTCTTCAGCAATTTTGTCTATATCTTCAACTCTATTATGGACATAAAAAACCTGGCCACCCCTGCCTAATTCCCTACGAATAGCATCCTTAATTAAATTAGGACTATGTTCCACCACATATGTCTGAATAGGATAACGGTCCTCGGGAGGAGTTTCAATAACACTCATATCCCTAATACCTACTAGTGACATATTAAGGGTCCTGGGGATGGGAGTAGCCGAGAGAGTTAAGACATCCACTTGAGATTTTAGTCTTTTTAGTTTTTCCTTATGGTTGACTCCAAAGCGTTGTTCCTCGTCCACTATTAAAAGCCCCAAATCTTTAAAAACAATATCTTTTGACAATAGACGATGAGTACCTATGATAATATCGATAGCACCACTTTTGACCTTGTCAATGATGTTTTTTTGTTCTTTGCTACTCCTAAAACGACTTAAAACATCAATGGTCACGGGATAATTATTAAATCTTTCTCTAAAAGTATTAAAATGCTGTTGAGCTAATACTGTGGTGGGTACCAAAAGAGCAACCTGCTTACCATCATTAACAGCTTTAAAGGCTGCGCGAATAGCAACCTCTGTTTTACCATAACCCACATCACCACAAATAAGCCTATCCATAGGTATAGACTTTTCCATATCCCTTTTTACTTCTTCTATTGCTTTTAACTGATCAGGGGTTTCTGTATAAGGAAAGAGATCCTCAAACTCCCTCATCCAATTATCGTCAGGACTAAACGCAAAGCCAGGATAACTCTGCCTTTTAGCGTATAGTTCTAAAAGTCCTTCTGCTAACTTTTTAACCGAAGAACTGGCCTTAGTTTTAACCCTGTGCCATTCTGTTCCTCCCAGTTTATGAACCTTAGGTACCGTTCCCTCATGGCCTATATATCTCTGCAACAGATTCACTTGTTCAGTGGGGACATATAGCTTGTCTTCCCCAGCATATTTAATTACTAAATAATCCTTTTCGATATCACCGACCTGTAACTTTTCTACTCCTAAATAACGACCTATCCCATGACTACTATGAACTACATAGGATCCTACTTGTAATTCCTCTAGCCTAGAAATTCTTTGGCCATCCTCATGGAACATCTTTCTAGGTTGGCGTTTAGTGGTCTGTTGAAAGATTTCATTCTCGGTGACTATCACTGTTTTGGCTTTAACAAACTCCGCCCCAGAGCTTAAATTGCCAGAAGCTATTTGAACCTGCCCAAATTGGGGGTTATAATCCTCTCCAACCTGTACAGCTTCTACCCCACAGTCAAAGAGGGCTTGTTTTAATCTTTCTCCTTTGCTAGAAGAGGTGACTAAAACTACAATCGCATATTTTTTCCTTTTCCATTCTTTAATTTCATCAGCTAGAAACCTAATTTTACTAAAAAAGGGTGGTAAGGATTTGGTTTCTAAACCAAACATGTTTTCTACAGAACCACTCATACCTTTTTTCGGCAAGAGAGATAAATAGACTCTTTTCCCCTTTTCCATGGCCTTTGATATTTCTGATAATTCAGAAAAGTATTGGTTCTGCCCTGGCAAAAGACTACCTGCTACCAATAAATCCTTGAAACTTTCTTGCCTTTCCTTTTCTAGATGCAATGCCGTTTCATTTATTCTTAAAGGTTCATCTAAGATAAAAACACTATCCTCAGGGAAGAAATCTTGAAGCAAAGCCTGCTGTGGATAAAAATAAGGTTGCATTTGATCTAGACCAGAAAAATAGAGGCCGTTTTTAACCCTTTCTATGATTTCATTAAATTTATTAGTTAACCTTTCTAAAGCAGCCCGATTCTTCTTCTCTAATCTTTGTTTTTGAATCTGAAACTCTTCTTCTATATTGGCTACTCCTCTTTTTAAGGCTTCCTCTTGGAGGAAAAATTCCCTGGCTGCAACTAGATTTACCTCCTGAACCTTATCTAAAGACCTCTGGGTTTCTATATCAAAAAAACGCAGAGAATCTATTTCATCATCAAAGAGTTCAATCCTTATGGGTTGATCGTACAGTACAGAAAAAATATCTACTATACCACCCCGTAGGCTAAACTGTCCGGGGCTATCGACCTGCTCCACCCTTTCATAACCAAAATCTAAAAGATATTTTATAAATTCCTCTAAATTAAGGATATTGCCTACCTTTAGATTCCGAATACTCTGGCTAAAAATTTCTGGTGGAATTAATTTTTTACCTAAGGCCTCTATAGAACAAATAACAATGGTCCTTTTCCCTTGGGCTAAATTGGCCATTACTTGTAGTCTTTGCCTTTGAATTTCTGGGCTTTGAGCCAAAACTTCATAGGGAATTATCTCTAAAGCTGGGAAATATAAAACTTCCCCTTTAGGCAATAAAAAATTCAGGTCTTGCCAAATCTCCTTAGCCCTTTTAGAGCCATCGCAAATAATTAGCATATTCTTCTCTTGGTTATCGGCGATTAGGGCCGCTAGGATGGTCTTTTGAACGCCAGTTAATCCATAAATTAGATTTTCTGGTTTTTCTCTAATGGCCTTTAAAATTAAGCTAATATCAGAAGCTTTACTGAGGGTTTTTATAATTGGTGGTACCTGCATGCTGACCTCCTTAATCTCTCCAATGACACAAAGTGGACATCCTTAAAGACCCCCACTAAAAACATTTAAATTTTAAATTTTGTTAGCTTTCTTGATGATGATACTGTTCCAAGTTATATGGGCAAGAATACTGGCCAGAATGGCTAGACTTAAGAAGCCCGTTAATTCCCAAACTAAAATAGTTATCAAACCAAAACCAATATGGGTGATAATACCTATTAGCCCTGGTTTTAAGCCCCTCTCACAGGTCTTAATATCCCAAATAGCCTCGATTATCCCAAAGGTAAAATGACTAAGGATAATAAGACTATTAAAAGAAAAGGCCAATAGAGTTTTCAACACTTCCTCAACCACTGGAACCAAAACTGAAACTGCCCTATCGCCCCAGCGTTTGACCAATAAACAATTAAGACCCCAGGCTCCTAAAGCCGCCAAGGTTCCAGCAATTATGGCTAACATATTCTTCTCCTATAACTAGCTGTTCTTAACTTTAGGATGGCCCATCTCTTCTATCCTATTCGAGAAAAAGAAATTCAGCCCCTTTTTCTGTTAAATTCATTCATGGCTTTATCAATACCTTCTAACATCCAAGTTTTAACTGCTTCAGTGGCTCTATCTATGGTTTCTTCTAGGGATTGTCTTTCTTCCTCAGAGAAAGAGGTAAGAACATAATTTTTAACATCCATAGAACCCTGAGGGTGACCAATGCCAATTTTTAAACGGTTAAAATCCTGAGAATTGAGATGTTCTACTATTGATTTCAGACCATTATGCCCCCCAGTACCTCCATCTTTCTTAAATCTTAATTGTCCCACTGGTAAATCCAAGTCATCATGGATAACCAAGAGGTCATCAATTTGGTCATGGTAATAATTGATTAATTCTCCCACAGTTTGACCGCTTAAGTTCATATAGGTTTGAGGTTTAACTAAGAGGATTTTTTCCCCATGCCAAAAAGTACTTTGCACCAAGCCTTGATGTTCCTTTTTATCCACCTCAATATTTAAGTTTTGGGCTATTTTATCGATAACCTTAAAACCTACATTATGTCTAGTATCTTTATATTTCTGACCTGGATTTCCCAAACCAATAATTAAGAACATCTCTTACCTCCCTAAATAGCCCATTACTAATACTCCCACTATTTGAATAGGGACACCTTTAACATGTCCCTAGCTAGTGGGAGTAATGTTGCTATACTTTTAATTAAATTTATATTTTACTCTTCTGTAGTAGCTTCAGAAACTTCTCCAGTTGCTTCACTTTCATCTGTTTCTTCCAGAGTAGGAGCAACAACACTAATTAAAACCTGTTCGGCTTCGCTAAGAATAGTAATGTCACCACTTAATTTTAAGTCTCCTACCACAATCCTATCACCAATTTCCATTTCAGAAATATCTATGGAAATATTCTGAGGTAATTCCATTGGTAAGCATTCAACCTCAACAGTGGTATCGCCATATTGGACAAAGCCCCCTTGGGCCACTCCTTTGGGTTCTCCTTCAAATACTATAGGAACAGAAGCACGCACAACTTCAGTCATGGAAATTTGCCCCAGATCCAAATGCCACTCAAGACCGGAAATTGGATGTTTTTGCACTTCCTTAATCATAGTTTGAATAGGCTTACCGCTATCTACTTTAACAGTTATAATTGCGTTAGCCCCATGTTCACCAATTATTTTTATTAGATCCCTCTTGTCAGCTGTAAAGGGAATAGGTTCAACTTCTCTACCATAAATAATCCCTGGTAAAAGACCTTCCTTGCGCAGGGCATTTAATTTTCCTCTACTTAGTTTGGTCTCTCGTTTAGATACTTCTAAAATAATTTGTTTCACAAAAAATACCTCCTTTTTTTACTAGTATAGCAAAAACAAGGCATTTTAATCAAATAGCTTACTTACTGATAAATCTTCATGGATCCTCAGGATAGCTTCTCCCATAATCGGAGCCACTGATAAAACCTTTAACTTGTCCATCTCTGGTTTATTAGTGGTGGAAATAGTATTAGTAGTTACCAATTCCGTAATTGGGGAATTTTTTATTCTTTCAAAGGCTGGACCAGATAAGACAGCATGAGTACAGCAAGCATAAACATCCTTAGCCCCAAAATCCTTTAAAGCTTGGGCTCCACTTACAATGGTCCCTGCAGTATCGATAATGTCATCAGTCATAATCACATTTTTACCTTTAACATCCCCAATAAGATTCATAACCTCGGAAACATTGGGCATAGGTCTTCTTTTATCAATTATAGCTAGAGGAGCGCCAATTCTTTCTGCTAAATTCCGGGCCCTAGTTACACCGCCCATATCTGGCGAAACTACCACCACATCATCTAATTTTTTATTTAAATAGTATTCCGCTAAAATAGGCACCCCTAATAAATGGTCCACAGGAATATCAAAGAAACCCTGAATTTGTCCAGCATGAAGGTCCATAGTTAAAACCCTTCTGGCACCAGCTTGGATTATTAAATTGGCGACTAATTTTGCAGTAATAGGGTCACGAGCTCTAGCTTTTCTATCCTGTCTAGCATAGCCATAATAAGGTAGAACAGCAGTTATCCTCTTAGCTGAGGCCCGACGCATGGCGTCAATCATAATTAATAACTCCATTAGATTATCATTAACAGGAGTTGAGGTGGATTGGATGATAAAGACGTCGGCACCTCGAACGCTTTCATCCACAGTTAAAAATATTTCACCATCACTAAAACGGTCTACTTTACATTTCCCTAGCTCTATTCCCAGATACTCAGCTATCTCTTGAGCTAAAATAGGATTTGAGTTACCAGTAAATATCTTTAAACTTTTAAATCTTCTATCCATATTTATATTCCCCCCAAAAAATTTTTGCTATATTTTAGCACACTTATACTCCCGCAAATGGGGGGCTAAGTGACGCCAAGCTCCGAATAAGGTGAATTGCCCCCACTAAGGGTAAGAGAAGATACCCGAAGGTTTCTAAATTAATCCTTTTCCTCTTTATTCCAGTTAGGTATATTGATTTGTTTGCCCCTAGCAATAGCTAAGGATCCCTTAGGCACATCCTTAGTTATTGTGGACCCTGCCCCGATATAGGCCCCTTCTTCCACAATAACAGGAGCTACTAGGTTTGTATTACTGCCAATAAAGGCTTTATCTTGAATTATTGTAGTATATTTCTTTTCTCCATCATAGTTGCAGGTAATGGTACCACAACCAATATTTACACCCTTACCTACTTGGGCATCACCTACATAAGATAAATGAGGAACTTTACTGCCATCTCCAATAACTGATTTCTTAATCTCTACGAAATCACCAATTTTAACTTTTTTACCTAAGACTGAGCCCGGTCTTAGATAGGCAAAGGGACCAATATTGGTGTCATCATCTACTGTACTTTCTTTTATTACCGAATTTTCTACCTGTACTTTATTACCAATTTTACTATCAATAATTCTGGTATGAGGTCCTAGAATACAGTCTTGACCAATTATGGTTTTACCTTCTAGGTAGGTAAAAGGGTGGATAATAGTATCTTGCCCAATTGTCACTTGAGCATCTATATAAGTAGTTTCTGGACTAAGGATTGTTACTCCCTCTAACATCAAATTCTCTAGAATTCTCTTTCGGAATTCCCTATCTGCCTGGGCTAATTGGAGACGATTATTTATTCCCAGGGCTTCATTAAAATCTTCTAAGACATAAGCCCCTACAGCTTTTCCCTCAGAAACTGCAATTTTGATTAAATCCGTCAAATAATACTCCCCTTGGGAATTATCGGTGGTCAGTTTACTTAAAGCTTTTACTAAGAAATCTTTATTGAAACAGTATGCTCCTGTATTAATTTCTTTGATTTGTTTTTCCTCTAAAGTGGCATCCTTTTCTTCTACGATAGCCTTGACCCCTTCACGGTCACGAATAATTCTACCATAACCAGTAGCATCCTCAACAATTCCTGTCAAAACAGTCACTGCCCATTTTTCCCTAACATGATTGTTGAGTAAACCAGCTAGAGTTGCCCCTTTTAATAAAGGAGTATCTCCACAAACTACCAAAACATTTTCCACTTTTTCAGCAATTATTTCTCTAGCTTGCATTACTGCATGCCCTGTCCCTAGTTGTTCCCTTTGGTAAGCTATTTCTATCCCTTTTGGTAGGTCTTCTTCTATTCTCTCAGCTTGATGGCCTAGTACTATAATTTTTTGTTCTATTTGGGCTTCATCTAATGCATTTAAAACATGGTTAAGCATGGCCTCTCCAGCTATTTTATGCAAAACTTTAGGAAGTTTAGATTTCATGCGGGTTCCTTGACCGGCAGCCAAGATTATCGCACCATTCATAAGTAAGTTCCCCCTCTATAGACTTCTGGCTCGCTTGGAACTAATTAACCATTATATTTATATCATAAAGTACAAAATCCATCAATGCGGGACTTTTTATTTTGGAGGAATTATGGAACAAAAAAAAGGAGCCTCACTTTAGCTCCCCCTTAAGCATATATTCTTTAATTTCCAGTGCAATTATATTGCTTCTTCATATGCTTTTAATACAGCACTTTGAATAACCTCCCTAGCACTGGAGGAAATCGGATGAGCTATGTCCCTAAATTCACCATCAGGCATTTTTCTACTGGGCATTGCTACAAATAAACCGTTTTGACCTTCAACTACTTTAACATCATGTACTACGAAGGCATCATCAAAGGTAACAGACACAATGGCCTTCATTCTACCGTCCATATTAATCTTCCTAATCCGTACATCTGTAATATTCATTCTAGTCACCACCTTCCCTTTATGCTAAAAATTAATATAAATCCTATTTCGGCAACGAAATGGTAATTCCTTCTTTTATCTAAAAAATTTCCCAACTTTAAGAAATTTTATACATGATTTTCAACTTTTTTTCTAATAATCACTCTTTTGTTTTTTTCGTCCAATTCAACCAATTCCAATAGACCTAAATAATTATCAATTAACTTTTCCTGGGGCTCTAAGGTATCCATTAAAACGCCTATCCCTAAAACTTCAGCCTTAAACTCTTTCATTAAATCTACCATTCCTCTAGCTGTCCCACCCGCTTTCATAAAGTCATCAATAATAATTACCTTAGAATCCGTGGGTAAGGCTCTTCTGGCTAGAGACATGGTACCTATTTTTTTACTGGAACCAGAAACATAGTTGATACTTAAGGCAGAACCCTCCGTTACTCTACTATCGGCCCTAATGATAACTAAAGGTTTATTAAAGGCCTTGGCTGTCATCAAGGCTAAAGGAATACCTTTGGTTTCCACCGTTACTATATAGTCAGGTTCATGTTGAATAAATCTGGTAAAAAATATGTTGCCTAACTTAGCTATAATATTGGAATCATAAATAATATCAGTCATATAAAGATAGCCACCCGGTAATATACGTTGGGGATCAGCTAATCTTTGAGATAAATTATCTAGAAATTCGCTTTCCTTTTCTGGGTTACTAATAGGAATATATTTTACTCCCCCAGCTGCACCGGGAATTGTTTCTAGAGTGCCCTCCCCCATAGCCTGGAGGGTTTCCCTAATAATAGTTAAGTCCTCACTAATGCTTGATTTAGCTGAATGAAATAATTCCGAAAAATATCCCAGGGTAAATAACTGACGGGGGTTTTCCAATAAAAACTTAGTCATAGCGACCATCCGTTCACTTCTACGCCATTTTTCCATATTTACACCTCAATTACTAAGGATAAGAGATATGCCAATATCCCATTGAATATTTTAATTCGAATATTTTTGTGCTTTATAAATAAATTATTCACTTATTTCTACACTTTTATTAAGATTCCTTTATTTTGCTAATAGCTATAAAGCTAAAAATGAAAAAGGGCACCTAGTGCCCCCTTATTTCATATGCTTAAGATCTTGGTTGCCAAATCTAAATCACTGGGTTTGTCAACATCCACCCCTATTTCTGGGTAGGGAACAATGACAGCTTCCACTTGGATACCCAGCAATTCGGATACTCTTTTTTCTGCATCAGTAATCGATAATCTACCAAAAATATATTTTAAAACATAGCTTAATCCGATAAATTCAACTAATTTAAAAGGGCTTTTTCTTAAAGCAATTATTTTTTCAGCGAAAGTGGCACATTGGGCTACAATATTTGGATTAACTATAAAGATATTTCCTCCCGTAAAGACCCCTTCTTTTAGTTTGGCATAGGTTCTTTTCACTCCAGGGAATTTTTTTTCATTCTGTTCCTTAGATACTATGGGGTAAATTACATCCCTCTTTTTGTTTCTACATAGCCCAAGAAAGTCATCTATAATTTGCCCCGTTATTAAGGGAATATCTGCAGTAACAACTAAGACCTGCTTCGCAAAATCCTCTTTCAGACTATTGATACCTTGAAGCAGACTGTTAATTATACTATTTCCACTTTCCACAGTAATAATATGAGGCCTATCATGATATAACTTATCTAGATCTTCTTTAGGCCCTACAATGACAATCTTTTGTATTTCTTTAGCCTCTTCCAAAGCATTGATAACATACTCCACCATTGTCTTATCCCCTATTTTTATCAGGGCCTCACTGGTGGCATCACTACATTCCTTTAAAGAACCGTCATTGTCACTGCCAGCCAATATAATTGCTGAAATCAAACGAAAGCCCCCTTTCATTTTCTAGTGAACTATTCATTTTTATAATAAATCCCCTGTTGTTCCAAAGAAAGGATCATAGCATTTTCAGCATTCTCTATATGTTCCAGAGCCAATTGCTCAGCTAATTTTGTGTCTCTTGCTGCTATAGCTTCTACGATTTTTTTGTGTTCTTCCAAAGCAGTTCTGCTTCTGCCAGGTCTAGCTAAAGAAGCAGAACGGAATCTTTGGAGTTGTTCTTGGAGATTATTTATCATTTGCATTAATTTTTGATTGCGAGAAGCTTTGTACATTATGTCATGAAAAGTGGTATCTATTTGAACAATTGATTTTAAATTGTTTGCTTCTGTTTCTTCCGCTTCTTTAACTAATTGTCTCTCCATCTCCTCTAATTCCTCAGCAGTAATTCTCTCAGCAGCTAAGGATGCGGCCAAGGCTTCTAAGGCACCTCTAACCTGAAATACCTCATGAATATCTCGTATGGAAATACCTGCAACATAGGCTCCCCGCCGAGGTACCATCACCACTAAACCTTCCAATTCTAATTTTCTAATAGCCTCTCTCACAGGGGTTCTGCTAACGCCCAATTCATCAGCTAGTTGTGTTTCCATTAATCTTTCCCCAGGTCTTAGAACCTGATTAATAATTGCCATTCTGATGGTTTCAAAAACTATTTCTCTTAAGGGCTTGTAACCATCTAATTTTACCGGGAACAATCTTTTACTATATGGCATTCTCCTCAATCCTCTCTTTATAAAGTTTTCCATCTATTGTACAAGCTAAAAATACCTGTAGAGCTTCCTCTTTAATTTTTAAACTAAAATTTTGGGCCTCTTCTTGGGAAGAAAAAAGGGCAAATACTGTAGGTCCACTGCCAGACATTAGGACATTTTTAGCACCCATTTTCTTTAATCTTTCTTTCAAATGGTACACCTCAGGATAAAGTTTTAAAGTACTAGTTTCTAGAATATTATAAAGCATCTTAGTAAGATAATCTTTGTCTCCTTCTTCTAAGGCTTTAATGTATTTTTTAATGTTAGTTTGACTTTTCCTATGTATTAAATTCAGATTTTGATATACTTCTGATGTCTTTACCCCAAATGGCGGCTTTACTAAAACTAACCATAATAGGGGACAATCCTTTAGCTGAGTAAGTTTTTCCCCTCTGCCCTGAGCTAAGGCAGTAGGACTGGTTAGAAAGAAGGGTACATCCGAGCCTAGCTTAGCAGCCATCTCTAACATTTCCCCTTGAGTCATGGATAGCCCAAAAAGCTTATTCATTCCCAGAATAACACTGGCAGCATTACTACTCCCCCCAGCTAAGCCAGCTTCTACAGGAATAAACTTCTCAATATTTATTTCCACCCCTTTAATTTCTGGATATTTTTTCTGTACCAAAAGGGCAGCTTGGTAAGCTAGATTTCTCTGATCGTTAGGAACCAAAGGGTGGTCCGTTCTTACATTTATTTCCTTATATGGTTTGATATTTATTTTATCAAATAAATTAATAGTTTGCATTATCATTTCTACTTCATGATATCCATCGGGTCTTTTATAAAGACAATCTAACACTAGGTTCACTTTTGCATATGATTTTATCTTGACTTCTTTCATTTTCACTTCTTTCCTTTCATGAACCTTTTTAGATAATTATACCTATTCCATAAAAAAGAGGAAAGTCGGTGCTTGCGCACCGACTTATTTATTTAGCTTTTTCCATAGCCAGTTGACCTGGACTATGTTTTTCCTCAATCTGTTCCTCGGTTTCCCTTCCTCTCAATAGGTAAGGCATGATAATATTTACTAGCGCATTAAGAGTGACCCCAATGATAGCCGCTAAACTTAACCCTGACAAGGAAGCATATTCAGTAAGGGCTATGCTAGCTGGATTACCTTCCCCTTGCAGAGACACTATTCCTACTATTAAGATAGTAAAAACTACTATACTATTACGCATATCCCCTAAATCAGGTTGAGACTCTACTAGGGTTCTCACTCCAATACTAGCAATCATACCGAATAATACAAAACTTACTCCACCCATAACCCCTTGAGGGATGGTTTGTATAAGAGCTCCAAATTTGCCAACCAAACTTAGTAAAATGGCGATAACCGCAGCTCCTCTGATTAAAGCAGGATTATAGTTCTTAGTTACTGCTAGAACACCTGTGTTTTCCCCATAAGTAGTATTGGCTGGTGCGCCGATTAGTCCAGCAAAGACAGAGGCTAGACCATCCCCCATTAGAGTTCGGTGCAGTCCAGGTGATTTAAAGAAATCTTTTTTTACTACAGCACCATTAGTGGTTATATCCCCAATATGTTCAATAATAGTAACTAGGGCGATAGGTAAGATGATTTTCATAGCATCTAAGGAAAATTTAGGAGCAATCATCATACCTGTAAAATCTTCAAAGCTATAAAACCAGCTGGCTTCTAAAACTGGAGTAAAATCTACAAGATTTAAAGCTATTGCAGAGATATAACCCACTATAATCCCAACTATAATTGGTATCATTCGCACAAAACCCTTGGCTATAATCCCTGTAAGAGCAATCGTTAAGATGGTAATGATAGCCACAGTCCAATTTGTTGATGCCATATCAACTGCAACTGGAGCAAGAATTAAACCGATGACCATTATAATGGGTCCAGTAACAATTGGCGGAAAAACTTTTCTTATCTTCTCTGCACCGATGAAGTAGGCCACTGCTGCCATGATAAAATATACTGCACCTACAGCAATAAAGGAACCCGTAGCATACTCCATTCCGAATAGTTCCTTAACCACTAAAATCCCGGATAAGAAAGCAAAAGATGAACCTAGGAAAGCTGGTACTTGCCCCCCTGTAACTAAGTGGAAAATTAATGTACCTCCCCCTGCTCCCAACAATGCAATTGAAGGGTTTAAACCTGTTATATAGGGTACTAGTACGGTAGCCCCAAACATGGCTAAGACATGTTGAAATGAAAGTAGTCCTGATGTTAATAAATTCTTATGTTTTCCCATATTGATAGCCTCCTTAATTTTCCACATAAAAAACCCCCTTACCGTGAGTTTCAGCACAATAAGGAGGTATTATAATTCCAGCTATACAATAAGCCTATACCTAGCCTATTCGCCTTTTTGGCCTCACGGGACCAATTTAAAGGTAGAAGGTCTTCTATGTGTTTTTTTAATTATACCCTTTTGACAAAACAACTGTCAATATGTTAATTTTCTTTTCTCTCTACTTTCCCTTTTTGGTATTTGGCCACAATTTCTCCAGAAGGTATATATTCCTCCAGATATAAATCTTCGAAAACATTGACTCCCTGTTCTTCCACAAGGGGTACCAATTCATTAAGAACAGACTCTATCTGCCCATTTTTAATAAAATTCTGTCCCTTAATTTCATAACCTAAGGTTTTTAATCTGCCGCTAATATTGTCTAAATTAAAATTATTTTTATCTACATAGCCCTGTACTTGGCCCATAATATCACCTCTCTGGTAGCATGTATCAAAGGAGCCTTAGTTATACAACTTTGGGCGTGCTTTTTAAAAGTTCCTCCGCTAGCTGGTAAATATTTAATTGTTGGAAGAAAGGTATACCATACTCAATTTCAAAGGCTCGAGCCCTTTTAAGACCAATGGGGATATTCTGTTTTACTCTTTCTATCTCCAGTGGCAAACCATCCTCATCCTTTTTCTCCGTAAAAGGAATATTAAGTTCGCTAAACATCTCTGCAAATTCCTCATCGGTTAAGTCTTGCTCCCATGAAAAACTATAATCATCTATTAGAAATTTCAAAGTAATTGTCTGGGTAGTTACAATTCTTTTTTTGGCCACCGTAAATTGTCGGTCATAAGCTTTGCCTGGAGAAGCATCCTTATAGGTTTTATAAGAAACTAAAATTTCTTTCAGCCGCTTTTTACCTCTTTTTTCTTCATCGTTTTCTTCAAGGCTTATGTAAAAATTGGATTTTCTTGAGAGGTTCTCTAAAAAAATCTTGAATTCCTTATAGAAAAAAGCAATTTCTCTCAAGAAATTATTTCCATCCTCCATCTTTTGGCGATAGTCCTGATCCAAATCCTCTAAAATATAAAAATTAAAATTATTAAAGTTGGCTTTATCAAGAGTTTTATATTCATTTATTAGTTCTTCCATAGCTAAGAGCTGTTGATTAACTTTTTCCCTTATTTCATCCTCTAGATCTTCATTCTCCCAAATTAGTTTTTCACCTCTTTGCATAATTTCTTGGATCTTATTTTGAATATTGACAAGTAAGTAGGGTAGATTTTCCTTAAAATCTATGAAAACAGAGAAATTGCCCCTCTTTTCTTTAACTTTTGTTTCTAGTTCCTCATATAATTCTTGCCCTCTTTGGTAAAAATTTTCTAATTCATTATTATTCGGTGGTTTTGCTAACAAATTTTTAATTTTAAGAATAAATTTTTTAATTTCCTGACATTCATTATCGAGAATAAAGGCATTTTCTTGGGAGAAGTTATGGCTTTCATTTAACAGCTTAAACCCTTTATTTAATAGACCAGTAATGTCCTTTAATAACATTTTTCTATTAATATAAAAAACTATATAGATAGCAGCTAACACAATTAAAAAGATAATTAAGATGCTTATCCAAACCATCTACCTTAACCCTCCTTTCTTATTCTTAATTCGTTTACGATCAAGTATATCCTTTTAAATTCCAAATTTTTATTAGTTTAAAAATATTCGAAAAATACAAACTAGAACTAAGGAGGTGTCTTATGGCTCATAAAAAAGAATGGCTCAAGAAAACAAGTTTAGGTGAAAAATATTCTTTATTGAAGACCTTAGGAAAAACTCCTCTTGAGGTAGCTGACCCTATTGCCTTTAGCAACTATTTCCCCAAAAAATCTGGTGAGATCAAAAGCCCCGAGAATAAATAACTCGGGACTTTTGTTATTCGTAGGAAATAAACCTTATTCTAATCTAAGAGGTTTTTCTTTTTAAAAAATGTATTAAATTAAATTTAAAGATAAAGCTAGTCTTTAAAGAAGACTTGATTTGGGAGTAATAATAATGGTTCTTTATCCCCTATGTATCTCTTGTGGTGTAAGTTTACAAGAAAAATCAGACTATGATAGTCTCTCTAATAAAACTTATCAAATTTATTATTGTCCAAGTTGCCAGGAGATCTATCAAAAAACAAATAAGGAGAGCTAGCAATAAGTCCCCATCTAAATTTAGAAGGGGACTTATATGCCTTGCGTAGTTGGGGTTATGCCTCTATTATCAGTATTTCCATTTTAAAATCTTTTAATCTCGATAAAGCAAATTGGACGAAAAAATTACCAACGGATAAAAAAAGCCCATCCTAGTTCAAAGGATAAACCTATATTTTGTCTTATTCAGTGTAGCTTAAGCTTTCCAGATTATCAATTTAATGCAGTCTTAATAAAACCCTTATTGAGAAAGAGCTAGGTGTTTTTTTAAGGAATTTAAAGCCATCCTTTCTAAACGGGAAACTTGCATTTGAGAAACTCCCAAAGCTTGGGCCACCTTACTCTGAGTTAAGTCTTGGAAAAAGCGCAAATATATAACCTGGCGTTGCCTCTCATCCAAATGAGCTAAAGCATTCACAAGATCCTGTTTAAACTCGATGAATTGCAGTTCCCCATCCTCTTGTCCAATAAAATGTCCCATTTCTGTTTTATTTTCTTCTCCATCTAAAACTTCTGAAAGGGAAGAGGTTCGAGCAATTCTTTTGGCCTCTTGAGCATTTTGAATTTCTTCTTTATCTACACCTAAAGTGGCAGCTATCTCTGTAATATCAGGTGCTTTACCAGTTTTTTGGTAAATATTTCTTTCCGTATCAGCAATATGGGTACTCATTTCTCTATATTTTCTTGGGATACTTACCTTCCAAGTACTGTCCCGGAAATAATTTAATATCTTACCTGTCACTGTTTTATAGGCAAAAGTTTTAAACTTAATCCCTTTTTCTGGATCAAATCTTTCTAAGGCTCCTAGCACTGCAATCCTAGCCACCTGAAGCAAGTCTTCCCTTTCCCAGGGAATATAACATTGACTTTGGCACCAGTATTTTATCAAAGGTTCAATGGCCACTAAGATTTCATTTAGTTTTTCCTCAGACTCATTTTTTTTATATTCCAAAACCAATGTTTCTAAATTGGGTTGAGCCAACCTACACGCCCCCCTCCTTGCTACCAGAGTTAGATACTTTTCCTTATATATTTAGTTTCTATAAAAAACATTAAAACCCTTTGTTTTAGAAAAAAAAGCCCCTTAGTTCTTAACTAAGGGGCACGTATATTTTCTTTATTGGATATGCACCTGTTGCAGGCTTGGAACCCAGGTTACATTAGAATTAAAGGTTTCAAGGACTAATCTTAAGGGCACCATTGTTCTATTATTATATAAAATTGGTGCACTATCAGCTTGTAGGGAATAATTATCAACTTGTACTATCCGGTTATTTATCCTTAAGGCGATTTTTTTTGCGCCATTTTGGATACTTACTTTTTGTTCTTTACTGTCCCACTCTACCTCATATCCCATGTCTTCAGAAAGAAATCTAATAGGAATTAGAACTCTGTCATTCTTTATAAAGGGCTTAATATCGGGGAAAAGCACTTTTTTATTTTTAAAGTAAACTTCTATATTCTTATTGGTTTCCTTGGGCTCTGCAGGTTTTTTTGGCTTTTCAGGCTGTTTGGATTCTTCAGGTTGTTTTGGTTCCTCTGGTTTGGGTTGTTCTTTAGGTTGTTCTGGTTGTGGACTACTTGGTCGTTCTGCTGGAGTGGTAGTTCCGGTAGGCTTGGTAAATAGTTGGGTAATCATCATCCCATATTTACCACCTTTCACAACCCCAATACCTATATGAGTAAAATCAGGGTTTAAGATATTCGCCCTATGTCCAGGAGAATTCATTAAGGATGTATGAGCTCCTGTTAAACTGGGATTTCCGGCTAGATTTTCCCCAGCAGTTGTATATGTAACCCCAAAGCTTCTCATCATTTGGAAGGGGTCACCATAAGTAGGGGAAGTATGGGCAAAGTAATTTTTATCAATCATATCCTGAGACTTTAGTCTAGCAATTTCCACTAACTTACTATCCATTTGTAAAGGGGCAACTCCAGCCTTGGCCCTTTCTTGATTAACTAAATCAAGCATTTGCCATTCTAAGTCAGCTTCTCCTTGGACAGCTGCCCAAGCTGTCATGGATAAGGCAACTAAGAAAAAAGTTACCAGTGTTAAATTAAGCATTCTTTTCATTGATGATTCCTCCTTTTGCATATTCTTGATGTCATCAATTAAAGAATTCGCTCTTGCCACAACTTTAAGGGGGTACTTAAGTTGCCAAATTAAACCTCTATTTCCTACTGTCGGTAAGGAGGTTTAAAAGAAATCCAGCCTCCCTTTAATAACTTCAGATCTTGATAAACCTTAGACCAAAATACATTTATCCGTTCCCAATGTCCCCGCAAATAAAGCCTTTCATCTAAGGAAAGTTCCTGACCGGATAAGTATTTTTCCTCTAATTCTTCTAGATCTTTACTTTCCTCAATAAAAGCATCCAGTAATAAATAATTCTCTTGAACCTCTTCTCTATCGAGAACCTGTTGCCATTCTAACTCAATTATTTTATATATTAACCAATGGGCAAAGAAGGTTTTGCCCAGCACAATGCTACCCTCTATGTCAAAAATACTACAGTATTTTTGAGAAAAGCCTGCTAAAATCTTAAGATTATGCATACTAGCCTTTTGGGCTATTTTCTCAATCTCAGGAGAAACCTCTCCCCTTTTGAGACTGTCCTTAAATAGAGCTACTAATTGTTTACTATCCCAAGGATCCACTTCAACTTTACTAAATTTAGTCATTTTATTAAGACATTTTCTCAGTTCCTCCGTAGCAAAGGCAAAAGAAATAGCGGAGGTCAACCAAAAAAAACCTTGCGAATTAAACAAACTGAGAGGTAGGTTTTTAGTTGATAGTGAAAAATCTATAACTTTTTTGTAAGTTTTATACATAGAATCCCACCTTATATTGTTCTTCAATTATGCTTACCCTATTATCCCCCTATTTAAAAAGGATTTCAATATTTTTTCCCAATTTAAAGGAGCAGGTCTAGCCTGCTCCAAAATATTTGATCTGGTTTTCTTTAATCTTGGCCTTCAATAGAGGCTATTCCATGGGTCATAAAGCGCTTTCTTAAGCCTTGAATTGTTCTTTCTGGAACACCCATTTCTTCAGCCATTTCTTTATCGGATTTGTTTTGGGAAATTCCTTGAATTAACTGATCCTCATTAACCCCTACCTCATTACACATAAATTTAAGACTAGGTTCCCTACTCCAAGGAGCTCCTCGAAAACTTTGGTATATTCAGTGGGTCCTTTCTCATATTTAGCAGTAAGCCCCTCTCCATCTAAACTTTTCCAAGTTGCAGAACCCTCTTCAGTTGAAACAAAAACTTGGCCTTTTATTTTGGCCTCTGTTTCCTTTTTTCCCTGTTTAACCACCGCTGTAAACCTCCTTTGGGATGTTTACACTTAGTCTGCCACTTTCTTTAAAAATTATTTTACTTTTCTTTTTCATAGGCTTGGGCTAAAAGCTCCACAGGATGCTTAACTACCCCTGATAAATTTGCTAACTCGATACCATAACCTAATTGCATAGTGCAGGCTGGACAGGAAGTGGCTAAAATATCTGCCTCTGTTTCCTGATAATTTGCCATTTTTTCTTTTAAAACTTTTTTGGAGGTCTTAGCCTGGAAGATACTATAGGATCCTGCTCCACCGCAACAAGAAGCTGCATCCCTCATCTCCACCAGTTTTACTCCAGGTATTGCTTCTAAGATTTTTCGTGGTTCTTTTTGCACCTTTAAGGATCTAATTCCATGACAAGGGTCATGATAGGTAACCCGAACTAGGGGAAGTTGTCCTTCGGGTTTTCTAAAATCTATTTTTACTAAATACGCACTTATATCCGTAATTAAATTAGCTATGTTTTGGGCAAGTTCTCCATATTCCTGGTCATCCTTGAGAATTTCAGCATACTCCATTAACACCGAACCACAAGTAGAACAATCTACTACAATAGCTTCCACATCAAGGTCCTTAAAAGCCCTCAAATTTATTTTAGCTAAACGGATGGTTTCCTCCCTATCCCCTGCACTTTTATGGGGAGCCCCACAACAACTAACCTCAGGGATTACCACTTGACAATTGTTTTCCTGGAGAACCTTAATGCTCGCAACACCAATTTCACTAAAAAAATTATTAACTGAACAGCCCAAGAAATAAGCAACTCTATGTTTAGGATTAGCTATTTCTTTTAAAATTTCTGGCAATTGCTCCCGGACACTTTTTTTGGTTAATTTAGGAAGTAAATTGAGGGGAGATTTTTTAAGAAATTTAACACCCTTTACTATCCTATTGGCTCCCGTGCCTTGATAGATTAAAGCCATCTTTCTTATCAAATTTAAGTTCTTGTTTTTTGAGAATACCCCCCAATACATTAACCTTTTAGTTAGGGGTAAGCCTTTAACTTGAGTGTAGTTTTCCCTGATCTCTGAGATAATTTGAGAGACGGGGACAAAAGAAGGACAATTCACTTCACAGGCTTTACATAAAAGGCACTCATTAACGAATTCCTCCAATTCTGGTTCCCCATTTAAATCCAGTTCGCCTTCTAAGGCCATCCGAATTAATCTCAGTCTACCTCTAGCCACTGCAAATTCATGACCAGAAATCTTATAAGTGGGGCAAACCTCTTGGCATAAGCCACATTTATTACAATTTAAAATTTTTTTCAATACTTCTTCTTTATTCATAATATTTCTACTCCTTTAAGGAGGATTTCTGGGAAGAGGATATTATTGGGGTCAACCTGTTTTTTAATATTCTCTAAAATCCTACGATAGTTGGGGTCATTACCCTGTCCCACAATTATTTTTCTATCGAAAACCAATGCCCCTTGTAATTTATCCACCCTTCCTTTTATTTCCTCAATCCTGTCCTCAGGTAAATCCAGTTCTACAATTCCATTGGTAATATTCCCATGGAAATCAAGATTATCTGCAACTATCTTCTCTAGTTCCAATAACAAGTTTAAATAATTAGTTAGGGGTACCGAAATTTTAGCCCTTAATTGTTGTTGCGGAGTCAGAGAAGGAGCATCTATAAAAGGGTATTGCTCCTTTAGTCTTTTTCCTTGTAGTTCCACTGTATCTTGAAACCCTTCTAGCTCCAAATATAAGTTAAATTTGTTTTCTCGGTGCTCAAAGGTCAAGGAGGCTAAGCTCATTCTCTCCTCCAGTATCTTACCAGCGATGTCCGTTAATTCCTGAAGATTATCAATAGTTAGTTTTAACATTAGATTCTTTTCTGGCCTAGGTCTAACTCGAAGGGTTATTTTGGTGATTATCCCAAAAGCTCCCCAAGACCCGACTAACATTTGACTAATATCATAACCACTAACATTTTTTACTGTTCTTCCCCCAACTCTGATTATCTCCCCTTGAGGGGAAACAAACTCTAATCCTAAGACCTGAAAACGACTACTTTTATACATATACTTTTTTCTTCCGTAGTAATTAGCCGCTATCTGGCCCCCTAAGGTGGAGTTTAAATTATCAATATCAATGGGATAGAAAATATTATCAGGAGCTAATTTTTCTAAAAGTTCACCAGTGGTAATACCTGCCTCCACCTCAATACTCATATTATCAGGACGGTATTCTATAATCTTATTTAGCTTTTTTAAGGAGACTATTATTCCTTTATCCACTTTGGGTATAAAAGACTGAAACTTTAATCCCTGCCCCATGGGATAAAGGGGGAAACCAGCCTGATTAGCCAATTTCACAATTCTAACTACCTGTTCCACAGTAAGGGGATAGACTATACCCTGGGAATCAATATTTTCCGCTCCAACTATATCCTTAATTAGCTCTAAGTTTTTGTTCTCCAAGTTTATCCCCTCCTTGTCCCTGTAATTCTGGTGGTAATTTTTTACCGGGGTTGGTCAGATTGTCCGGGTCAAAAGCTTCTTTAACCTTAGCCATATAGAGCAAACTGGCCGGAGTAAAGGCTAGATTCATATATTTTATTTTTTCAATCCCAATACCATGCTCTCCAGTAATTACTCCTCCCTGGGCAAGGGCTTCTTTGATTATTTCCTCCCCAGCTTTTTCTACTCTTTCTAATTCCTCTGAGTTTCTATGATCATAGAGTAGACTTGGATGGCTATTACCATCTCCAGCATGGGCAACCTGGCCGATAATTATATTATATTTTTTCGCTATTTCAGCTACCTTTTTTAACATAAAGGCTAGTCTGTCCCTAGGAACAACAATATCATGAACTAACATGCCTGGTCTGATTTTCCCCAGGGCTCCATTAACGGATCTTCTACCCCGCCATAATTCTTGTCTATCCTCTACATTTTTAGCAATTTGGTAATTATTGGCCTTATTGTTTTCCAATGCTTTAATTATTTTTTCTCCTTGAGCTTGAACCTCGGAGGAGAAGCCGTCTATTTCAATCAGAAGAAGGGCTTCTGCAGTTTTATCAAGACCCATCTGCATATACTCTTCTAAAGCAACAATGACTATATTATCCATAATTTCCATGGCAGTAGGAATGACCCCTTGGGCAATTATTTCTGCTACACAGGACCCAGCATCCTCTAAGCTGGGAAAGGTAGCAGTCATGGTCATAATGTCACTATAAATGGGAGTGAGGCTTACCCAAGCTTTAGTGACAATGCCAAAGGTTCCCTCAGAGCCACAGAATAAATAGGTTAAATCAATATTTCCTTCAATATCTGAATTGAGCCCACCTGTAGTAATAACTTCCCCTGAAGGCAGGACAATTTCTAGCCCCAAAAGATTGTCTTTGGTGGATCCGTATTTGACACCCCGCATCCCCCCAGCATTGGCGGCAATATTTCCACCAATAGTGGCCACATTTTGACTGCCCGGATCTGGGGCAAACATTAAACCGTAGGGTTGGGCTGCCAATTGGATAGCTTTATTAGTAGCTCCCCCTTCAACTAAAGCATACTTTCCTTGAGGATTTACCTCCAAAATCTTATTCATTTTAGTCAGAGAAATAACTATCGAACCTGGAGGTGCAATGGTCCCGCCGCTTAAGGAGGTCCCTGCCCCCCGGGGTAAAACTGGCACATTGTATTTATTAGCAATTTTCATAATTTGTGCGACCATCTCCGTGGTGGTGGGAAATACTACCACCCCAGGATGACCCTTATAGGGAGAAGAATCAAAAGAATAGCTAGCTAAAGCAATTTTACTCTTGATTATATTATCTTTTCCAACCACTTTGCTCAGGTCCTGAATAACCCTTTGATTTATCAATCTATTCACCTCTTTACGGAATACCAATAGGGCAATTTATTATTTCATTTTATCATATCCATTAAAATAAGCTTGTCAATACTCTAATATATTCTACTCTCTTGTCCAAGATACCCTAAAGCCCAAAATAAAAAACTAACCATAGCTCTAAGCTTTGGTTAGTTTTAAACTTATTCGTTTCTTATAGCACTAATAGGACTTAATTTTACTGCTCTATTAGCAGGATAAATACCTGCCACTACCCCAATTAGGATGGAGAAGATTAGAGCAAAGATTGCTAGCCATGGGGGAATAAGAGAAATAGTAACTTCTTGACCCATCATTCCTCCACCAATATAACTTGCTCCAAAATGATTGATAACCCAGGAGGCTCCGTAACTAAAAGCCAAACCAATAACGCCCCCAAATAAACCAATCAGTCCTGCTTCAGTCAAAAACAAAAGACGAATATCAAAGAAAGAAGCGCCAATTACCTTCATTATTCCTATTTCCCTAGTTCGCTCATAAATGGACATAATCATGGTATTGATTATTCCCAAAGCCGCTACCAGAAGGGTTATGCCTCCTATGCCCCCTAAAATAGCCTGCATAACTTTAGCCTGTTCTTCGATACCTTCTAAATTATCCGCCATAGCCCAGGCTTGGTAACCCATGTCCCTGATTTCTTTAGACAGTTCTTTGGTAATACTAACATCATTGGTCCGCACCCAAATAAAGTCATAATCATTAGGATCAGGTCCCTCATTATTACGAGATCTCCCCCCGGGAACAGTCACTCCTCCTCGGCCCCCCTGGTTACCCCCTTGGGGACCAGCATTCATAAACTCTTTAATCCGTTTTATCTCTCCAATAGGAGCATAGCTTTGCCAGGATTTATCCCTATTTTCTTCACTTAATATTCCCACCACAGTGAAGTTATAGGTTCTTTTTTGACCATTTCGATTATACATATCTACGGAAACCCGTTGATTAAGCATTTCTAAAGTAGGATTGTTTTCACCATCACTTGGTCCCATGTAGAAATGCTCACCCATTCGCTCCATCTCCTTGGGGTCCCAAAATTGCTGTCCCACTTCTCTACCTACCACGATATTAAATCTATCCTCTGCATTCAAAAGGCGCCCTTCGCCTATTTTAAATTCCATGTTGGGCATTTGGCTAGCGTCTAAACCAACTATTTGTAAATGTCCTTCCTTTCTACCCCACTTAGCCATACCCCCGATATTATAGCCCGGGGAGACACCAACTACTCCTGGCATAGTTTTAAATGTTTGCACAGCCTCATCGTTTAAAGGATTAGATTGACCTATGGGGTTCCCCTCATTATCCCAACGCATTCCAGAATAGATTTCTATTAAATTTAGACTCCCCCATTGTTCCATGGTTTTCTTAGAGGTTTCCGTTAAACCAATACCCAGAGAAATCATGACAATAATAGAGGTGGTACCAATTAGAACTCCTAAAACTGTTAAAAATGTTCTTACCTTACGGCGCCACAGATTTTTATGGGCCATTTTAATAATATCCGACTTATGCATCGAAAAATTCCCCATTCGCGTTTATCTTGCGTTTTAAACGCCAAATAAATATTCCTTGACCAATTAAAGCCAGACCTAAAAGAACAACTAACCAATTGCCCTTTAATTTACTTAGAAAACCACCTTGAGATCCTTCTGGCCTCATAGGCATTCCATCAGGTCCTAAAGGCATACCATCTGGTCCCATCTCCATATCAGGCATTTCCGGTGCTCCCTCTACCATTAGAGTAAAGGGCTCTTCTATTCTAACCTCTTGATTATTATTATCTATATAGCTAAAGACCACTGCCCCTTGGAGTTCCCCTTCCTCTTGGGGTATTACTAAAGCTTGGTAATAATCACTCATCCCTGTTTCAAAATTGCCTACATAGTAAGTGGCATTTTCCTTATGGAAATCCCCTTCCATGGTTACCCTAAAGTTAGTAAGGGCCACTTTACCCACATTGACATATTCAGCTGCTATAGGCACCGGCTGCCCAATCATGGCCATTGGAGGTACCTCTACGGATAATATCTCTAATTTACTTTCCTGAGTTACTGGGATGTTGACCCGTTCTCTAACTTCTAGCTCTGTATCAGATCCTTCATATTCATACCTAATCTCTATAGGTACATTATAGGTTTTAGCCTGAGCATTAGGATCTACATATAATGCAACTTCATGAGTATGAATAGATTTTCCTGGAATTTTTTCAATGTAAAAAGTATTACTACTATTAACGGGAGAGAAAACTGTATCAACTATGGCATCACCGGATTCCACATCTACTATAGAAATTCGAGCATTATGTATGGTCTTATCACTGGTATTTTCAATATCTAGTCTAAGTAACACTGTATTTCCTGCTAAGATTTTTGCAGGAGATAAGGTGTATTTACTAATAATTACCCGGGGTTTGTTACCACTACCACCTAAGCCTTCTCTAGATAAAGGTAGGTTAATTATTTCCGATTGGGTTTTTTCTTCTCCGCCAGAAGTATAAGTAAAGGTGATTTTAACCTCATTTCCCTTGCGCCCCTCTTCGGCTTCTAACTGATAAGTTACCATTCTGGTTTGTTCACCTTTTACATTGAGGAGATGCTTAGTATTGGTCAGGTCTAAAACCCAGAAATTCCTGTTTTCAGCACTGGTTCCCCCTTCTAAAGCCACACTAATATCACCAGCATGAGATTTGCTGATATTTTCAAAGAAGATAGTGGCGGTAAAAGGTTTATTTAAATCTGGTACCTTAGGATCAAATTGCACATTTTTAATGGTAAATTTAGGATCAAGGGAACCATAGGTCACAGGAATCTGAACATCTGTATAGGTGGTTCTTTGTTGCATCATCCCTGAACTGACAACATCATAATTAACATTAAATTTAACTTTATAATTCTTAACAGGAGCATCATCTGCAACCTTCATTCTTAGATTGATGGTAGCCACATCTTTAGATTCAACTTTTTCTATTTTAGGTTCATTAAGGGTAGTAAAATATCTTTTTGTACTACTATCATCATATTGATCAACTACTGTTAAGTTTAAAGCAGGCCC